>DASPUR010000128.1:0-4888 GCA_035622795.1 Methanoregula sp.
AGGAGATGGAGCGTTTCCTCCCCGAAATCCGGAAGATCAGCGCCATCGCCCGGCTCGTCCTCCACATCGGAGATCATGAGGAGGTTGTCGGGAAGGGCATGGACGTCGTTGTCGCTATCGGCAAGAGCGGTCGGGACGAGATCGCAGGCTGCATCCGGAGGATGGCAGAGGACCGGCTCCAGCCGGGCTCGGTCGATGAGAAGACACTCGAGTCGTACCTCACCTTCAAATATACTCCGGATGTCGTGGTGAAGAGCGGAGGGGATCACTTAACGGATTTCCTTATCTGGCAGTCGGTCTATTCCGAACTCTTCTTCTCGGACGTGAACTGGAAGTACCTCCGGAAGGTCGACTTCCTCCGGGTGCTCCGCGACTACCAGTCCCGGATCCGCAGGTTCGGGAAATAATATTTTTTAAAAGGGAGAAGAGGGCATTATTTCAGCCGCACACCGGTCCAGGATGGGGTACCGGCCACGACCTTCTCCGCGAGCGCGAACTGGTTTTTCAGGGCCACGGAGAACGACCGCTTCTCCGGCACCGGGCTGACCCGGTGATCACGGCACCAGCGCCCGAAGATCTCGTACATCTGGTCCTTCGCTACCGAATCACCGGGAAGATCAGACCTCAGGATCATGGTAGAGCAGAATTTTTTGACCGGGTCCTCTTTCTTCTTTTTTGACGGATCCCTTCCCTTGTTCCCTGGGACGCCTGCTGGTTTTCCGCCACCCTCCGGAACGGAGGCAGGCACGGTAACAGACTGCACTGCCGGGGTCTGGGGAACCGCCACCGGTCCCATCGCTACCGGTATGGCCGGTCTTTTTCGTGACTTCAGCGTCTTCGCGGAAAGAGGATCGTCGGCATTGATGATGGCAGACGCTGGTTTTCCTGGACGGCCCTTTCCGCTGCCGGGAGCGGGGACCGTGGTGGGTGCGACGATAACCGGTCCCGGCGGTGCGGCCTCAGGGGCCGGTTGATACGCAATACCTACCCGTGCCGCAAGGGCCCGGTTACATTCCCGTCCGATATCGATCCCCTGCTGCTGCGCCAGCGTGAAGATGTCAGCCCTGATGAGCACGGTCGTCTGGCGCCAGAGCACGTTGTCCGTATTCTTTTCCACCATTGCCGTACTCGTGATCTGTCTGTATGTAAAATATAGTACGCGATCCGGATCAGGAAGGAATATCAACCTACGGAAAGACGGAAACCTGACCTTTCCTCGCAGAGACCCGCTGGTCGTAGATCCGGATTGCACGCATCAGGTCAATCTTCCGGAAGAGCGGCCAGTACGGGGCACAGAAATAAACCGCGGATTCATGGCCGTTCGCGAGCCAGGGGAGGAAATTCGAGGTCCGGCACTCATTGCCGGTCCTGATGATCAGGTCGACTGGCGGAAGCCCGTTTCCTCCGTGAATGTGCTCCTCAACCATCCGTGTGTCGATCTGCCCGGGAAGGACTCTGTCTTCTGCGACCGCAGCGAGGATCTCCCGGGCAGCGGTGACAATCTCATTTCTGCCGCCGTAAGCAAGGGCAATGTTGAGATGGAACCCGTCATGTTCTTTCGTCGCCTCCTCGGCGGTTTCCACCGCTGCTTTCAGGTCCGGAGGGAGCATCGACCGGTCGCCGACCACCTGGATCCGGATCCGGTACCGCCTCACCCGCTCGTCACTGGTAACCGCAAGGAACTTCTCACGGAAGAGGGCGAAAAGGTTGCCTACCTCGTCCCGGTCCCGGGAGAAATTCTCGGTCGAGAATGTGTAGAGAGTGATATGTTTCACCCCGAGCTCGTGCGCCCAGTCGAGCATCTCTTCAGTCTTATCGGCCCCGGCACGGTGTCCCTTTGCGGTGTCGATGCCGAGGCGTCTGGCATAACGCCTGTTGCCGTCCTGGATGATTGCGATATGGTTCGGGACGTTGCGGCACTGCATCCGGAGGTACCGTTCGTACAGCGAGTCCGCGAGAGACCGGAAGATCATAACGGGGTCCTCTCAACGATCATACCGTTGTCGGGGTAACGTTCCACGACCGCTTTTCCCCCCGGAAGTTTATCGGCGTGTTCAGAGAGGAGCCACCATGCTGTCTCTATCCGATCGGGATAGAGTTCGTAACTTTCAGGCCCGAAATTCTCCCTGCACCAAGCCGCTGCGGACGCGAGCGCGCCGGCCGGATCGCTGACGGACCCCCCGTTACTGCAGGAAGGCGGGATCTCAAGCACACCATACACGACTGTCCCGTCTTCCGTGATCTCGTCGAACGCCCGTGCCGTATTTTTGGCGATCCGCTTCAGCCGCTCCCGGAGCTGTACTGAGTCCTTGAACGCGGAAGAACACCAGTGGACCTTTTCATGCTGCAGGAGCTCTTCTGCCCAGTTCCGCGCACCGTCGATGGCATTGTGCAGCTCATCGGCAAGCTCATACCCCCGTTCGCGCATTGCGTACGCGTTGGTCTCTCCCCATTCGAGCTCGTTGATGTTCAAAAAATCGAGGTACGGAAGGGCAGGGATGAGGTATTCGAGCCCGGGAAGGGCCGGGACTTCGATGCCAATATCAAACCCCATTACCTTCGCACGCTTCGCCGATTCGATGAACTCTGAATCGAGTATCTCCTTCCAGGAATCGTGGGGGGGGTGAATCCGGATTTCGTCCACGAGCCCTTTCATCTGCATGAGTTCAGATTCCGTCGGGGCCTTTGCCGTATAGAGGTGGATATGGTGCCCGGGGCCGAAGCGTTTTTTTAAGAGCCTGCAATATTCGGTGACCTTGCCGAGGCAAAGGAGCGGCTCCCCGCCGGTTACGCCGGTGCCGAGCGCATTCATCTTCTCCGCGATCCCGACGACCTGGGCGGGGATATCGATCGGGTGCTCATTTGCATACACCGTGTCGGTCCCTTTCCTCCCGCTGGAGAGCGGGCAGTACCAGCAGGAACGTCCACACCGCCCGGTCACGAACAGGACCATTTTTGCGCCCTGGTGACAGAGGATACAACCGCTTGAGAGTGACATGGAAGGATTCGCTTTTCAACGGGAACCCCCGGGAAAGGGTGGTTCCTGTTCTTACGGGTATGACGGGCAAACAACAAAACGTTTGTCACCGGACCTGAAACCGTCAGGCATGAGGAAACCATAACCCCCACGATTTATTGCATTTCCCGGATAACGGGGGTTATGGACACACCAGCGGGAAATCCTATGGAAATATTCCGGCGTGAGGCGCCGGAGGTAGCGGATGCCTTCAACGGGCTGATCGGATCGCTCGTGGCTTTAAGGGGGATAGACCCAAAAACAAAACAGCTTATCTATATCGCAATGAAAGCTTCGATGGGTGACGAAGCGGCGGTGAAGGCACACGTGCCAATGGCAGTTCAGGCAGGCGCGACGAAAGAGGAGATCGTGGACGCGATCCTGATGACCCTGACGGTCTCAGGGGTCCGGGGCGTGGTCAGCTGCCTCCCGGGTGTGGTCAGCTATTTTGACCAGTGAAATTGCCCGGCAGGAACAGAAGGACACGCGGTTCCGGGTCTTACTCTGAAACGAATCTGTACATTTTTCTCGAACAAAAATAGAAATTCAGGAGGAGTCTAGAGTACCTTCATCCCCGCCTTGGGGCCGGGCTGGCACTCGAAGACCTCGGTTATGCGGATAATGACAAGCGACCGTGCGGGAAGCGCAGGGTTCTTTTCGTTTACTTTTGCCTTCATCTCGTCGAACTCCTTCCCGCTTGTCCGGATCGAGGCTACTCCCTTGATCTGGCAGCATCCCTTGATCTCCGGGCCCCATATATACAGTGCAACTTTCGGGTTCACCCGGAGGTTCGAGAGGGTCTTGTTCATGAAATTGTCCACTACCCAGATGGTCTCGTCATCGATGAGCCATACGATCCCGAGAGGGATGACATTCGGTGTTCCCTCCTTGGTCGCGGTGGCGAACGGGAAGACCTTCATTTTTAAAAAGGCCTCCTTCATCTCTGCGGTAAGCTTTACCATGGTGCATTCACCTGTTTCTCTCATCTGCACTGCACTCCTAAATACTTTGGCGTTTCATTCGGGCGGCTGCCGATAACATCAGTACGGTACCCCTCCCGAAGTCACCAGAACCAGTCACCGGCTTCCTTCCGGGCATCTCGCTTATCTCGATGAAAAACCAAATCCCTTTATCGTGCTGCGCGAGCCACCGGTAAAAAAAGTCCTCTACTGGTGCGGGCACTGCAATGTCCCGCTGATAGCAAAGAGCTGTGCGTGTGGAAGGGAGGGCGGGAAGATCGAACTCCTCCAGCCGTATGACGTCCGCCCGGCCCTTGCGTGGGACATGGGTCTCATAAAAAAACTCGTACACGAACGGTTCGGAGAAGTACCTATCCCCCGCGTCCTCCTCTTCAACAAGACCGGGGGGACCGACCGGGCAGACCTTATCATCGCGAACGGGACCCGGTTCGGCTGGCTTGCATTTGATCCCGAGACACGGGCCTATACGTTCGATCTCGCACCGGAAGCCCTGCCTGCAATGGTAAATCATGCGCAAAAAGGGATAGTCGACTTTGACAACGTCGTCGGTAAGGGAGGGGAGAAGGTGCGGATCGGGGGCAAGAAATTTCCGCTCACATATCCGGCCCCGGAAGGAACGGTCATCGTCCGGTACCGCAACCGGTACGGGACCGGAACCGTAAAGGGCGGGCAGATCCGGGTCCGGGAGATCGCTCCGGTATCCCCTGTGACCTTCCCCGACCCGGAATGGGACGTCGTTGTAGACCGGAACCGTTATCACCTGAAGAATCTGGAACGTAACGCTATCAGGACGATAAAACAGCACATCAGCGACCGTCCGGTCGCCAATGTTTCGTTTTCCGGAGGAAAAGACAGCACCGCAGTCCTTCACCTTGCCCGAAAGGCCGGGGTG
>DASPUR010000129.1:0-13387 GCA_035622795.1 Methanoregula sp.
TGCAGACATATGCTCCTCCTTTCCGGATAAGTTCCTCGCAGAGACCGTAGTACAGGGGAAGACGGTCGCTCTGGGTGACCGTTTCGGTGATCCCGAGCCCCAACCAGCCGATATCCTCCTTCACCATCCCGTAGGCATCGGGATCGACCCTTTTAGGGTCCGTGTCCTCGATCCGGAGGATGTACCGGCCACCGTAGTGCCGGACATAAACGTCATTGAGCGCTGCTGCACGGGCATGGCCGATGTGGAGGGGGCCGGAAGGATTGGGCGCGAACCGCATGACCACGCCTTTTTCCGATCCCTCGAGATCCGGGAGGACGTTCTTCCGTTCGTGTTTCGCTGCAAAAATAGCCTCGTACATATCCGGCGCGAGAGTTCTGAGTTTTGCCGCCCGTTCTTCGGCAGAGAGCGCAGCAACCTCGGCAATCGCTTCTTTTGCGAGAGCCGAAACCTCTTTCGCCCGGTTCCGGAGGCCGGGGTTCGCTCCCATCACCATCCCGATAACCGCGCCCGCCTGGGGGACACCGCCGTGCTTCACCGCATTCTGGAGGGCGCACAAAAAGAGCTGTTCCCTGGGGTCCTGCCCGTCCATCCTAAAAGCTCCGGGTCACGAAGAACTCGCCGATGTCCATGAGGAGCTGCCGCTCTTTCGACGCAGGAAGGAGCGCCAGGTGCTGGTTGCTGTCGGCGACGAGTTTCCGGGCCATGTCCTTGACCTCGTCAATAACACCGGCGCGGGTGAGCTCATCGATCGCTGCCTGGATATCCTCTGCGGTGAGCTCGCGCCGGTACTTCGAGAGATCGACTCCCTTGTCCCGCGCCCTGATCATAAGGAGGGTCTGCTTGCCCTCCCGGAGATCGGATGCCTGGTCTTTCCCGCTCTTCTCGGATGGCGTGAGCAGGTCGATTATATCATCCTGGATCTGGAAGGCGACACCGGTGTTCAGCCCGAAGGTATACAGAGCCTTCACCTGCCCGGCATTCCCGCCGGCAAGGATCCCTCCAATCCCCGCAGCAGCGGCATACAGGACACCGGTCTTCTTCCGGACCATCTCGAGGTATTCAGACTCGGCAACATCGGAACGCTTCTCGAAGGACATGTCCATTTTCTGCCCTTCGCAGAGATCTGCGCAGGCCCGGGCGAGCATGGAGACCGCACGGACCCTGGCTTCTTCTGTCCCCCGGGATATACAGAGGAACTCGAACGCCCGGGCGTAAAGGAGATCACCTGCGAGGATGCCGGTCGGCATGTCCCATTTGGTGTGGACCGTCTGGACGCCCCGCCGGAGCGTGTCCTCGTCCATAATGTCGTCGTGTACGAGCGTGAACGTGTGGGTGATTTCGAGGGCGAGCGCTGCGGGCAGGATGCCTTCGGAGCTCCCGCGTTTCACCGCGTCCGCAGCCAGAAGAACCACTGCCGGCCTGAGCCGTTTGCCACCTGCAGCGAGGAGATGGGCAGCCGCCTTGTTCAGTTCGCCGGTCGTATCGACGAAATTGTGGTCGATCAGCTGATCGATCTGTTTTGCGACAACCTCCATGTACTTCACGAGTTCCGACATTTCCCCTGCCTCCTGGTTAATTGATCTTTGCTTTCTGTCCGTTTTTCAGAAGATGGACATCGCTATGGGCGGTATAACCGAGTTCCCCGGCAAAATCCGCATATTGCGCTGACGTCTTCAGCGGCCCGTGGGCGGGGACGATGTGCTGCGGGTTTAACAACTGGATAAACTCGTAATGGTCCTCCCGGTACGCATGGCCGCTGACGTGGAGGTCTTCGAAAATCCTGGCACCGGTCAGGTTGAGGTGCTGTTCGACCATGTACCGCTGACCGAAGTTGAGGGGGTTGGGGATGACCTTTGCCGAGAAGATCACCTTATCACCCTTGGTGAGGAGGTATGGCGTGTCTCCGAGGGCGACGCGGGTGAGAATGGATCCCGGTTCCCCCTGGTGCCCGGTGACGATCGGCAGGAATTTTTCTTTCCCGGCCTTCATCATCCGTCGCATGGTCCGGTCGACCGTCCGGCGGTTCCCGAAGACGCTGGTGGTTTCCGGGAACGAGACGAGCTTCATCTGCTCAGCCGTGACGGAGTACTTCTCCATCGAACGCCCGAGGAGCACCGGTTTCCTCCCGATCTCGTGGGCGCATTCCGCGATCGTCTTCACCCGCGCGATATGGGAGGAGAAGGTCGAGACGAGCATTGCGTTCTTGTCGTCTTCGTAACTCGTGATGGTGTCCCGGACAAGGTCCCTTGCGATCCGTTCGCTCGGGCACCTCCCGGGCAGGTTGATATTCGTGGTCTCGACGATGACGGCGAGCACGCCTTCCTTGCCGATCTGCCGCAGCCGGGCAAAGTCCGGCGGTTCCCCGATGATGGGGGTGCGATCGAGTTTGAAGTCGCAGGCATACACGATCGCGCCGTTGGGTGTATGGAGCACCGGGATCACCGTATCGATGATGGAGTGCTGGCTCCGGACAAACTCGAGGACAAGATTCTGCGAGAGCGTATACCTCTGCCCGGCCTTCAGGGCGAAGAGCTTGTTATTCACGCCGAATTTTTGTTCCCCCGATATCTGCTGCCGGATCAGTTCCGTGGTGTACGGGGTGGATATGATCGGCGCGTTGTACCGGTGGGCAAGTTTCGGGATTGCACCGATGTGGTCGAGGTGGCCGTGGGAGCAGACAATAGCCCGCACCGTTCCCTCGATCGTGTTCATCATCGTGTCGTCCGGGATCGCCTTGATCTTGATGAGATCAAGGGAGTGCATATTCTCGATCTCCGCATCCTCGTGGATCATCACCTGATCGAGGCGGAGTCCCATGTCAAAGATGACAATTTCCTTTCCGCAGCGGACGGCGGTCATATTCCGCCCGACCTCGTCGTACCCGCCCACTGCAATTACTTCGATATCCATTGTTGTATCTCCTGGTTATGTTCTGATGTGTGTCTCGTTATAAAACACGTCCCGTTCCCTCCGGCTCACCGCCGGATTCGTGCCGGGTTGCCTTTCTCTATCATCTGCCGGGTCCTGCCCGTGATGAACACCCGCGCAGTGCGCAGGTCAGATAGTTTTTCGGATCCGGTCAGGAACATCGCTGCCGACAGTTCCCGGTGGAACCCTCCAATCGCCTCGAAGAGGGCATCGTCACTCTTCAGTGCGGGTTTCAGGAGGGGGAGTGCCATCCCGCAGAGATCTGCTCCCAGCGCGCAGGCCTTGGCGATATCGATTCCGCTCCGGATCCCGCCGGATGCAATGACCGGGCCACCGGCTGCGAGGACCTCGGTGATGCTCACCACCGTCGGGATCCCCCAGGAAGCGAACTCTTCGCCGAGCGTGGTTAACCGGCGGCTTTCGGTACTGGTGCCCTTCGCCGCACGCACGCTTTCGACTGCCGCCCAGGACGTCCCGCCCCAGCCGCCGACGTCGATCGCGCGGACCCCTGCACCCCAGCATTCCCGCGCCGTCTCGACCGATATGCCGCAGCCGGTCTCCTTGACGATGACCGGGAGGTTCTGCGACGAGCAGAGCTCACGGATTGCCCCGAGACAGCCCGAGGCGTTGTGATCCCCTTCCGGCTGGATCGCTTCCTGGAGGAAATTGAGGTGGATTGCGATTGCATCCGCCCGGATCATCTCCGCAGCACCTACCGCCCATTCGGCGCCATGTTCCCGGAGCTGGACGGCGCCGAGGTTAGCCACAAGGAATGCCGTTGGCGCCTCGTCCCTGACAACCGAAAAGGTATCGGCAAGGTTCTTGTCTTCGAGGGCAGCCCGCTGGGATCCGACTCCCATGCCGATGCCGAAGTGCTCTGCCGCCCGTGCGAGCCGGGCGTTCACTTCTTTTGTTTCCGGGTGACCGCCGGTCATTGCGGATATGAACAGGGGGGATGAGAGCGTGCGCCCGAGGAACCGCGCCCGGAGATCGATCGAGTTCATGTCGCATTCGGGCAGTGCATTATGCACGAACCGGACATCGCCGAACCCTGCGTCGCCGCTCTCGACCTCATCTTCCGCGCAGATCCTCAGGTGATCGAGCTTCCGCGACGAAGTAAACTTCCGCTTGTCCCCTTTCATCGTCCCGTTCCGTTTACGTGTGTACCGCCATGATCGGCTCCGGCCAGGAAGTCCCCGACCCGCGATACATGGAATATATCAGACCCGACACCCGCCGAAGCGAGTTCGAGCAGCTCGTTGATCTTCCCTCTCATTCCACCGGTGACATCGGTATGGTGCGAGAAGCTGATATGGAGTTTCTTCGCCGTTCCGGAATCAATCTCCGGTACAACGCGTCCCCCATCCAGCACTCCCGGTACATCGGTGGCGAGCCCGACGCGGTCGATCCTGAGGCCGACCGCGAGGTACCGGACGATCTGGTCGCCCGATACGATGCAGGCCCCGCGGGAGAGGTCCATCACCACGTCGCCGTGGATCACAGGGACCATACCCAGCGCAAGCATCCTCTCAAGATGCCGGCATTCAAATGCTATAAGCCTGCCGTTATCTGCTACCGCCGTATGAAGCGGGTGGATCCCGACCGCATCCACCATACGCTCCCTGAGGGCGCCCACGACAGCGTCGTTGAGGCCGCTGACCACGCGGTTCGTGACGAAGATCCCTTCCGTCTCTCCCGGTGACGCACCGGTATCAAGGTGGTACCGTTTCGCCTCCGGGTGCCCGCAGGAGCCGGCACCATGGACGATGACGATTCCGTCGCCTTTACGGGCCCCGGCTATGGCATCGGCGACGGTGGCGAGTGCCTCCCGGTTAACCGCGCATTCAGCGCTCTTGTCGGTGATGACGCTCCCGCCGAGCTTGAGCAGCAGCCGTTCAGACATTCTTCTCCTTCCTCGCCCCTTCGGTGTCGATGCCGGTCACGATGGCACGGGCGTCACAGGCTTTGATGGCACCGGCAACCCGGTGCTTCAGCTGCTTCGGGCAGAGGGCAACCATGCACCCGCCGCCCCCCGCCCCGGTTATCTTCGCGCCGAACGCTCCGGCGGCACGGGAAGCAAGCGTCATCCGTGAGAGCTGGGGGTGACCGACGCCGAGAACCTCGAGGAGCGCATCATTCATGTCCATGAACCTTCCGAGCTC
The DNA here is from genome assembly GCA_035622795.1 of Methanoregula sp. Taxonomy (GTDB): domain Archaea; phylum Halobacteriota; class Methanomicrobia; order Methanomicrobiales; family Methanospirillaceae; genus Methanoregula. The sequence continues at coordinate 5,094 of DASPUR010000129.1, forward strand.
CTTCGGATTGTTCAGGTGATGGATCGCGCTCATGCTCACCCCCTCGATGGCATTGAGGACAGGCTCGACGATCTCGGGATGCTTCCGTTTCAGTTCGGCGACCTGCTCGACCATCCGGGAGGTGCTGTGGGAGACGAGCGAGTCCCCGATCACGAGGTGAAGGTTCGTCGGCGGGAGCCTCCGCCGGGCACCGCCGGCGATGAGTACGATCCCGCCATACGTCGCAACCGTCGTGTCGGTCGGGCTCGCACGCCCTTTCTGGACTTTCTTCTCGATCCCGAAGGCAAAATCAGCTATCTCCTCGCGGGTCTTCCCGAGCGCAAATTCATCGTTGATCGCGGACAGGGTGGCTACCGTAACTGCTGCCGAAGACCCGAGGCCGGAAGAACTCGGGATCTGCGAGTTGATGTAAACGCTGCCGGTGACACCGAGCACCTCAAAACAGCTGTCGATATACGGGGATTTTGCGCGGACCGGCCGTTTGGTCTGCCGGACGGTTACGTACACCCGGGGCTTGATCGCCATTGCTATCCCCGGTTTGCCATACACGACCGCATGTTCGCCGAACAGGAAGACCTTGCCCGGCGCACTCCACGTTGCCAACCTATATCACCGAAATGGCCGCGTACCCCACGACCTCACGACGGTCTCCCGTCACGTCCCCGCTGGTAGCGTACTGGATGAGCCGCGATGTCTTTGCACCCATCTTTTCGCACGCAACCACCATGGCTGCTATCGGCCCGTACCCGCAGGCCGTTACGTCGCGTTCACCGATCCGCCGGTAAAACTCATCGATGTCCAGTTTTACCAGGGATTCGATCGCGTAAATGTCATTGGTCCTTGCCGTCTCGTGCCGGACGTAGTGCGAGAAATCGCTCGATGCCACGATGCGGACATCCCGCTTCGTCCTGTTCACGGCAGAGACGATCTTTTCCGCAAGCATCCGCGCACTTGCAAGATCCTGCTCCCCCATCAGCACCGGTGCGAGCTTCGCGCCGGGGAACCGGTACCGGATAAACGGGACCTGTACTTCGATGGAGTGCTCGTTCTGGTGCGATGCTTCATCGACTTCGATCCCGAGCGCTTCGACAAACTCCGGATCGTTCTCGACCACCCCTATCGGGGTCTCCCAGGGGATCTGGGAGACGCTGGTGAGATACCCGCGGTGGGAGGGACCTATGACCACGAACGTGCCCGAAAACGCGGGGGAGATCGCGGAGAATGCACTCGCCGCAACCTCGCCGGAATAGACATAACCTGCATGGGGGGACACAATACCGAGCGAATTGCCGGTAACCTTCGACTCCCCGAACCATTTCGCGAGGAGTTGTCCGAGATGCGCGGGATCTCCCGGATAGAACATCCCGGCCACGGCGCATGCACGTGTCTTCATCGAATCAACCCTCTGGTCGTCCCCTTATATCTAACGATCGGTCACCAAAATGAGGGGGTGCCAAAATTTAGAATTCCGTCTCAAAGTCCTCGGGGGTAAGCGCCGTCGAGATGCCGCGGAGACGGAGCATCTCCCGGGTCAGCAGGAAGTAGATCATCGAGAGCGCCTTCCTGCCCTTGTTGTTGGTCGGGATGACGAGATCGACAAACTTGGTCATGTTGTTGGTATCGCAGAGCGCGACGACCGGGATCCCGCACTGGACCGCCTCGTTGATGACCTGGGCATCGCCTATGGGGTCGGTAACGACGATCACTTCGGGCTCGATGTACCCGTCAAGGACCGGGTTGGTGAGGAGGCCCGGGATGAACCTGCCCGTTGCCGACATCGCGCCGATGGTCTCGGCGAACTTTCGCGCCGGGTACTGGCCGTACTGCCGTGAGGTGACGACAAGGATGTTCGGGGCCTCGTACTGGTTTAAGAATTTGGCGGAGGTCTTGATCCTCGCGTCGGTCTCGCGGATATCGAGGATATACAGCCCGTCTCCGCGGACGCGGTAGATGAACTTCTTCATGTCCTCGCTCTTCTGCTGGGTGCCGATGTGGACCCCTGCCGCAAGATATTCCTCTACGGGGATGAGCGGTTCTTTTAATTCGATTTCCATCTCGTTCATGGTGGTCATATCTGTTCCTCTATGCGTATCAGTTCGTTCAGTTTTGCAATGCGTTCTCCACCAACCACACCGCATTTTAAGAAAATGCAGGAGAATGCAGTTGCGAGGTGCGCGATCGTGGAATCCGTGGTCTCCCCGCTGCGGTGGCTCATCACCGTATCGAGGCCGTGAGTGTGGGCGAGGCGGACAGCTTCGAAGGTATCAGTCAGGGTGCCCACCTGGTTGGGCTTGATCAGGACATAGTTCGCGGAGTCCTTCTCGATACCCTGCAGGATCCGTTCGACCTGCGTGACAAAGATATCGTCCCCGCAGACAAGGCACCGGTTCCCGATCTGGCTGTTCAGGTCAGCAAAGCCGTCGAAATCGTCCTCGTGCATGGGGTCTTCGACATAGACGAGGTTGTACTTGTCGACCAGTTCGGCGATGTACCCTACCTGGTCCTCGGTCGAGCGGACGCGGTCGCGGTACTTGTACCCGCTCCCGTCCCACATCTGGCTCGACGCAACGTCGATACCCATATCGACCGTGATGTTCAGTTCGTCGGCGACCATGCCGGTCGCCTCGGCAATGAGCTCAAATGCGAGGGCATCGTCGATCTGCGGCGCCCATGCACCCTCATCACCCTTGCCGGCGGCAATCCCGCGCTTCTTGAGAAGCTCCTTGACATTCCGGTGGACCGCTGCATTCGCAAAGACGGCTTCATCCACGGTTGCAGCGTCGCCGGGCACTACGAGGAATTCCTGGATCTCCGTCGCATTTGCCGCGTGCGCCCCTCCGCCGATCACATTCCCGAGCGGGAGAGGCATCTCTTTTGCAAATGCCCCGCCGAGGTATCGGAAGAGCGGGATGCCCAGGGATGATGCGGCGGCCTTCGCGTTTGCCAGGGAAAGCGCAACCGCAATATTCGCGCCTATCCCGGAAAAGTTGGGGGTGCTGTCGATGTCCCGGAGCTGGTCATCGAAACTCTCCTGGTCCGTTACGTCCATCCCGATGAGGGCGGGGATCACGTTCTGCAATGCGTTCTCCACAGCCTCCTTCGGGGGCATTACCTTCGCCTCGAGCGAGCCGGTGCTGGCCCCGCTCGGGGCAGCGGACCTGCCAAAGCCGTTCTGGGTATAGATATCGGCCTCGACCGTGGGGTTGCCCCTGCTGTCGAGAATGGTCCGCAGCTCGATTACTTCGATGATCGTCATCGTCCTCTACTTCCTCTTTACCGTAATGGGGATGGTGTGGCTGTTGAATTCCTCGATGGCGATCTCAAGCGGATCGATCCGTGTCGTGGTGATAAGTAACGGAGCACCCATTGATATCTGCAGAGCCCTTGCTCCAATGATCCTCGCCCGTTCGTACCGGGTGTACGTTTGCGTCTGCATCGTAATTTTTCCTCGTGAATAATGGTCTTCAGGTTTTCATGCCTTGAAAATATGGGGTCGCTGAGATTCGAACTCAGGTCACTGCGTCCCGAACGCAATAGGATGGTCCAGGCTACCCTACGACCCCGCGGTCATCATGATGTCGTAATCTACTGGTAGGGATTGAGCTCATCGATGATCTCTTTGTGAGTCAGGAGCATGCGCCTGCAGCAGTACCGGGAAATTTTGAGATCGTCGAGGATCTTTTTGGGATCCTCGCCTTTATCCCGGCGTGCCTTGAACTCATCCCATGCTGTGGAGACTGGTTTTCCACAGGTGAAACATCGTACGGGTATCAAGATTTTTTACCTCTCATCATATCTTTTGGCTTACCGATAAGACTTTTGGAACTTCTTGCGGGCGCCGCGGCCGTGGGGTTTCTTGGTCTCTTTCTGGCGCGAGTCGTTGACCAGGAGCGTCCGGTCGTAGGTGAGATAGATGTCCTTGATCTGGGGATCGTTGTGCCAGAGGAGGATGCCACGGGCGAGCGCGGTCCTGACCGCTTCTGCCTGGCCCATGACTCCACCGCCGGCGACATCGATGGTAACGTCGACGCCGTGAACTCCGTTCGGGTACAGGAGGATCGGCTCGGATATCTTCATCCGGGTGACATCGCTCCCGTACTGTTCGAGCGGCACGGAATTTACCCGGATCACGCCTTTGCCCGCCTTGAGGGTCGCACGCGCAATCGCCGTCTTGCGTTTTCCGCTTGTGTTGATGATCTTAACCATTGTGGCCACCTTAGAATTTCGCTCCGAGGAACGTGCTTACCGCCCCGAGAGTTATGTGGTTCGGGTTGTTCAGCCGGTTCATGTGCGCTTCTTCCAGGACTTCCATCTCTTTTCCGACAAACTCGGCCGGGACACCGACATAGCACTTGATGCGTTTCATGGCTTCGACGCCGCGGGGACGCTTGTACGGGAGCATGCCGCGGATCGTCCGCTTCATGAGGTGGTCGGGCCTGCGGGGAACAAAAGGACCCCAGTGGCTGCCGGACGCACCGCGTTCCCGCTTGTGCCGGTAGTTCGCAAGCACCCGGGCGCGGCTGCCGGAGATGATCGCTTTTTCTGCGTTGACGATCGCGATCTCTTCGCCGGAAAGCCCGCGCTGTGCGACGAGGCTTGCAAGGCGGCCGAGAAGGAGGCCGTCACCGTTGATAATGGTCACCATTTCTCAATTCACCTCAGGATCCGGACACCGCTTCCCTTGGGGTTGTCCTGCAGGAGCTGTTCGATGGTCATGCACTGGCCCTTGGCGTCTGCAATCTTGCTTGTCGCGGACGCCGAGAAATTCAGTGCCGCTACCTTCACGGACTGTTCCAGGACACCGCTTCCCAGCACCTTGCCGGGGACGATGATCGTCTCGCCCTTCTGGGCGTAGCGGTTGATCTTGGACAGGTTGACCTCCGCGTAGTTCCGGTTCGGGGTCTCGAGCCGGCTTGCGATCTCGCGCCAGATCTTCGCCTCATTCTCCCTTGACGTGTTCTTGAGGAGCATAATGAGGCTCGTGAGACGGGGGTTCGTCTTTTCCACGGTTCTTGTCATTTCTTTTCATCCCCTGATATTTCGCCTAACTGTTTCTCCAGTTCGTCTGCCTGATCCCTGATATGGTGCAGAGCACGGTTCATTATCTCTTTTGCCGGCATCGATCCATCGCTCTCGACCACGAAGATAAACCGGTCGGGTTCAGCGGTGATCCGGATTGCCGGCTCTTCCCCGATGCCGCTCGAGAGGCACGCCCGTTCGCAGAGCTTGCACATCGAGCAGTCGGACAGTTTGCCTCCCACTACCTGGACTTTCTTCCCTTTGGCTTCGAGAACGCCCCGTGGGCATTCCTCGACACACATGCCGCATGCATCGCAGACATCGCTGATGGCAATGGCCGGATGATTTTTGTACCCGCAGACAAGGGTCGCCTGCCACTTGGCATGGACCTTGCCGGTGCTGAGGACTGCTTTTGCCTCGAGAACGAGCTTCTGCCCTTTCGTGAGCTTCACGATGGGGATATTCTCGTGCACCGGTGTCGCCTTCGGGTCCTGCGGGATGAGGTCGCTCGACATCACCGTTTTCGGGCCTTCGACACTGAGGGTGAAGGTCACTGTGCAGGCCGGGCATCCCGCCCCGCCGCATTCACAGGCCTCGGTTGTCTTGTAGCTCGTAAGGTCGGTCCTGATGGGAATGAGCCCGAGCCGGTGTGCCAGCATCTCGTCGAAGAGAGCGCTCGTGTTGTCGTAGATGCGGACGTCTTCGATGGCGAGCGTCGGCACTTCGCCGATCATCGCACGCCGGAAACTGTTGGCAAAGGCCGGAGTGGCTCCTGAGAGAGTGAAGCGTGCAAGGGATTCGTCCAGACTGGCGAAAACGATCTCCATCACACTCTCCTTCCACGGCGCCCGCCTTTCGGCCGGCACGAATCGTGGGGAATAGGGGTGACATCTTCGATACGGCCGATGCGCATGCCGGCACGTGCGAGTGCACGGATGGCTGCCTGGGCGCCGGGACCGGGACTCCGCTGCTTACCCTGGCCGGGGGCGCGGACCTTGACGTGGACTCCGACGATGCCCTTCTCACGGGCGACCTGCGCGACGTTTGTGGCCATCTGCATTGCTGCATAGGGCGAGCTCTCGTTCCGGTCCTGCTTGACGACCATCCCGCCGCTCGACTTGGTGACGGTCTCCGCACCGGAGAGGTCGGTTACGGTGATGATAGTGTTGTTGAACGATGCAAAAATATGCGCAACGCCCCACTTTTCCTTCTCGTTTGCTGCCATTATCTTCCTCTCCTCTCATAGCCCATGCTTGGTGCAGCCTTCGGCACGGAAGCCGGCTTTGCGATCCGTTCCTTTTCGGGGTGGGAATCCGCAACAAACGGCGACTTGCCATAATAGGAGATCTGGCCCTCCTCTGCACGGGTGACACGGTAGCCGGGGATGCTCGTGCGCCTGCCATTGACCGCGATGTGGCCGTGGGTGATCATCTGCCGGGCCTGTTTCGGCGATCGGGCAAGACCCTTGCGGTAGACAAGGGACTGGAGCCGGCGTTCGAGCTGGGCCTGGACCTTCAGCGAGAGGACATCGTCGATATCCGCATCGGCTCCAAGGAGACCGAGCCGCTGCATCGAGGTGATGAGCTCGGCCTTCTTCGCTTCGAAAACGGCTGAATCGGCACTGCTCGACATGATCGCGAGGAGCTCACGTGCGCCTTTCCGGTACTTGCGGAGGATGCTCTGGGCTTTCCAGACCTCACGCTTGTTGCGCAGGCCGTACTCGATGACGAGCCGGGTCTCATCCTCGATCCTCGTCTTTTCGAAGGGGCGCTTAGGGGTCTGGTAGGACTTGTGGTTCTTGCCTGGGTATCCCATGGTTATGCTCCCTCTTTCTTCCGCTTGACACCCACGGTCGTCCCGGTCCTTCCGGTGGACTTGGTGCGCTGGCCCCGGACCTTCTGGCCCGTCTCGTGCCGGATGCCCTTGTAGCACCGGATCTTCCGCATCAGGTTGACGTCCTCGTCCTTTGCAAGGCTCACGTCAGCGCCGAGGAGGTGCTTTGCCTCTCCGGTGTAGATGTCCTTCGGACGGTTCGCCATCCACGTCGGGATCTTCGATGCATACTGTTCAACGGCAGCACGGATCCGGTTGACCGAGCCTTCGTCGAGCCTGCCGAGCTTGGCCAGTTCGTCGACGCCTGCCATCCGCGAGATGATCGTGGAGGTATGCCTGCCGACACCCTTGATACCGGTGAGCGCGACCCTGACAGACTTGGTGCCGTCCAGATCGGTAGTGCCAACCCTTACGAAATACTTTATCTCTTCTTCCTGAGCCATCCAATCCCCTCGCAGTTGTGAGATTTTCTCTTGAAGCGCTGAGGGAGGGATTTGAACCCTCGAGTCCTTTTGGGACACAGGTTTAGCAAACCTGCGCCATACCAGGCTTGGCTACCTCAACAGAGGAATCTCGCATCTTTGTACAGACACTCGCAGCGAATATCGCTGCTCCATGAATGGTGCTTTATTATATGGTAAGGGAGGGGTTATAAGGGTTTGGGAAAGCGAAACCCGAGCAACGCGAGGGTTGAGCTGAGAGAACAATCCGTGAGTATTTCTTGATTGTGGAGCCCCCAAAACCAGAACTCTAGTGATCAGATCAAGTGATCCACGATCCCGATCTGTGAACAAATCAGAAAAGGGGGGGGGTCGGGCCAGTACAAACCATCCACACAGGCCTCATCAGGTCCGGTGAATGTGGCACCATGCACCCCCACCCTACCGGATGAAAAACCCGGAAAGATCTGCTGCCTGACCCGGATTTTTCCGGATCAATCCGGCAGTCCGGGCCGGCAAAATGCTATTTGCCCCTACCCAACCCCCCCATCGCGATCCGTAAATATACGCATTTCAACGTCTTAAAAACAGAAAACAGCCCATGGGGGGTTGGGCAGGGGCAGAATTTCAATGCGATCTGCTGGGGCGACTGAAAAATATTCCGGAAAAACCGGTCACGTGTGCGAGTTTCAAATTGTCCCCGGCATATTCCGGCTATGCAGGTCTATCGGGAATACTGGTACAACCTTACATAATGAATCTATACCATTCAAACCATTTTATCCGGTGATGATCGTCCCCGCCTTTCCTGCCAGCGCGTCCATGGCATGGGAGGGCGAGGTGATGATCGCAATCTTCCCGCCCGACCGGATAAACCGGATTGCCGATTCTATTTTCGGCTGCATACTCCCTTTCAGGAAGTGACCGGCCGCGAGATACTTTTCGGCTTCACCGGGCCGGATTGTTCTGAGCGGCTCCTGCCCGGGCCGTTCGTAATTGAGG
>DASPUR010000130.1:0-5421 GCA_035622795.1 Methanoregula sp.
TTCTTCTTCTTTTTTCCGGTAACGGTCACAATGGCGTATTCATCGCGGCTACCCGGCCGCACGGTACGTTTACACGGAAAAGCCGGAACGAGGCCGGGCCGGAACCGGTGCCGCCGCACGGGCAGATCGTTTCCCCTTTTACTTCACTGAATAAAAAAAATTCCCGGAAAAACGGTTTCTTGTCCTGCTAATGTTTTCTGGCTGCCGTTCCGCATGGTTTGTTACTCCCGGGCTCCGCTGTTCCTGCCACGCCGGCAATGGGAAAACCGGAAAAAACCCCGACCGGATCCACGTCACGACCGGTTCCTGCCCGGCGCCGGTGCCGTTATACCGTTCCTGGAACGAAAAACCAAGCTTATTCATGCTCCAAAGGAATACCGGATGTATTCATGAGGGAGTTCTGCGACCTCCATGTTCTCCATTCTGTACGTGGACGATGAGCCCGCCCTGCTCGAGATAACCCGGCTGTTCCTCGAAAAAGACGGGGAGTTTTCGGTAGACACCGCGACGTCCGGCCAGGCGGCGCTCGCCCTCCTGGGGAAGAAGAAGTACGATGCCGTGGTCTCCGATTACCAGATGCCGGGGATGGACGGCATCGGGTTCTTAAAGCAGGTCCGGGCATCGGGAAATCCCGTCCCGATCATCATCTTCACCGGCCGGGGGCGCGAGGAGATCGTGATCCAGGCGCTCAACGAAGGTGCCGATTTCTACCTCCAGAAAGGCGGCCACCCGGCAGCCCAGTTCGCCGAGCTCTCCAACAAGGTCCGCTACGCCATACTCCGGCGGCGCGCGGAGGAATCCCTGCGGCAGGAGGAGGCCCAGCTCCGGCAGATCATCGACCTCGTCCCCCACATGATCTTCGCAAAGGACCGGGACGGGAACTATATCCTCGCGAACCGGGCTGTCGCGGAAGGGTACAATACGACGGTTGCCGAGCTCGAGGGAAAACCGCACGCCAGGTTCCACGGGGACAGTGCCGAACTCCGGCACATGCTCGCGGACGACCGCGAAGTGATGGACACCGGCCTCGTCAAGTTCATCCCGGAGGAGCCGTACATCGACGCGTTCGGGAACCGGCGTTACCTCCAGACGACAAAAGTCCCCTTCACCACGCTTGGCAACCGGCAGCAGGCCGTGCTCGGGGTCGCAATCGATATCACCGAAAGGAAGCGCATCGAGGAGGAGCTTTTAAGAAAGAACGAGGAACTCAAAGAATCCTTCGAGAAGATCGCGGCAGCCGACGAGGAACTCCGGTCAACGCTTGACGAACAGGTCCGGCAGGAGCGGGCCCTGCGGGAGAGCGAGGAACGGTACCGGAACGTCGTCGAGGACCAGACCGAGTTCATCTCCCGGTTCCTCCCCGACGGGACCCACGTTTTTGTCAACGGGGCCTACTGCCGGTACTTCGGGCTCGCGCGGGAGCAGGTCCTCGGGCACCGGTTCCAGCCGGAGATCCCGGCAGAGGACAGGGACCGTGTCCGGCGCTTCTTTGCCTCCCTGACCCCGGGTAACCCGGTCGGCACCATCGAGCACCGGATCCGCATGCCCGGCGGCGGCATACGGTGGCAGCGGTGGAGCGACCGGGCGATCTTCGGTCCTTCCGGGACACTTATTGAATACCAGTCGGTCGGCCGGGATATTACCGAGGAGAAGGCGACCGAGGCGGAGCTGCGGGAGAGCGGTGAGAAGTACCGGTCAACGCTCGATGCTTTCACCGATGCCGTCAGCATTGTCGACCGGGACTTCGTCCTGGTCTATGCCAACCGGAGCCTCCGGGAATGGGCCCGCTCCCTCGGGATCAGCGAAGAGATCATCGGAAAACCGATCCTGCAGGCCTTTCCCTTCCTCCCGCCCGGGGTCCTCGATGAATACCGCACCGTTTTTTCCTCGGGGACGGCGATGGTTACCGAGGAGTCGACCCGGATCGGCGATGCGGAGATCGTGACGGAGACGAGGAAGATCCCGCTGTACGGGCACGGGAAGATCGTCGCGGTCATCGCCATCATCCGGGACATAACCCGGCGGAAGAACGCGGAACTGGCCCTCCGGGAGAGCGAGGAACGGTACCGCAGCCTCTTCCGCAACGCCACCCTCGGCATCTTCCATTCAACCCTGGACGGGAGGTTCCTCGATGTGAACCCGGCCCTCGCACACCTGCTGGGGTACAGTTCTCCTGAAGAGGCGGTCTCCTCCATAACGAACATCCCCTCCCAGGTCTACGCCGAACACCCCCGGTACGATGAGGTCGCGGCCGCCATACTGGAATCCGGCGGGGTCATCAGCACGGAGAACCTCTACCGCCGCAAAGACGGCTCCCGGTGGTACGGGAACCTGCACATGCGGATCATTTTCGACGGACAAGGCAGGCCGGATCACTACGAAGGGTTTGTCGAAGACATCACCGGGCGCAGGGAGGCAGAGGAGCGGTTCCGCACGGTCTTCGACACCGCCCAGTCCGCCCTGATCATCCTGGAGGCCGGCCCCGGCGGGATGCCCGGAACAATTATCGAGGCCAACGAGACAGCCTGGACCAAGCTCGGGATGTCACGCGAAGAACTGCTTGCTACGCCGTTCCTCTCGCTCGACGCCGAGGAATACCGCGACACGATCCTCCGGATCATCTCCGGGCTGTCCGATGCGGCCCGCGGGTCCTACGAGTCGGTCCGGGTCCGGAAGGACGGCGGGAGGTTCCCGGTCGAGGTGAAAATCCACCGGGTCGTGCTGGGCGGGAGGGAAGTGATTGTCAGCTCCGCCCGGGACATCACCCAGCGGAAGAAGACGGAGGATGCGCTCCGCACGGCGAACAGGAAACTCAGCCTCGTCTCCGGGATAACAAGGCACGACATAGGGAACCAGATCATGGTCATGAAGGGGTATCTCGCCCTGCTGGAGAAAGAGCCATGCCCCTCCCGCGCGGACTATGTCCGGGAGGCGGCGACTGCCGCCCGGCGGATCTCCGCGATGATCCAGTTCACCCGGGAGTACGAGGCGATCGGCAGGAGCGCCCCCGCGTGGCAGGACTGCCGGGCCCTCGCCGATGCCGCGGCACAGCAGGCCTCGCTCGGGGCGGTCAGGTTCGAAAACCAAATCCCTGAGGGGGCGGGGATCTTTGCCGACCTGCTGATCGTGAAGGTCTTCTACAACCTGATCGAGAACGCAGTCCGGCACGGGGAGAAGATCACCCGCGTCCGGTTCACGGTCGAAAAGTCCGGGGAGGACCATCTCATCGTCTGCGAAGACGACGGGTGCGGTATCCCCGCGGGTGAGAAGGAGCGGATCTTCAGCCGGGGGTTCGGGAAGAACACCGGCCTTGGCCTCGCGCTCTCCCGCGAGATCCTCGACATCACGGGTATCCGGATCAAGGAGAACGGCGAACCGGGGAAGGGAGCCCGGTTCGAGATGACCGTCCCTGCCGGCTCATGGCGGGACGGGCTGGAATAAAAAAGAAAGGCTGTGACGTATTTCAGCGCCGCCCTTTTGTTTTCTTCTCCGCCCCGGCGACCCGGAACCGGACGATCTCTTTCACGAGCCCGTACGGGACCGGCTTGCCGAGCGGGAACTGTACCGAGCCTTTCCCCTGTTTGTACGGAGCCAGCTCGGTTTTGAACGCTTCGATCCCCGAGGGAACCGGGTAAAACCCGATGTGGTGCGCGAAGGCCGCGAAGAAGACGAGGTTCTCCCCGTTGAGCCGGAACGCGGGCATCCGGTACCGGATCGCCTCCTCGGCGCCGGGCGCTGCTTCGCGGACCGCCTGCCGCATCTCCAAAAGAATTTTCCGGACGTCCTCCGGGAAGGCAGCGATATATTCGTCCACGGTCCGGGGCTGGTGTGCGGGCGGGGTCATGCGGCTCAGGCTTCCGCTTTGTGCCTGCAGGTTATTTCTTTTTGGTAATGCGTGCCGGGAATTTCCCGCAGAAAGATTTAATAAAAATAAAATTATAGTTTAGAACCGGTGGATAAATTATGCCTCTGAAGATCGCATCATGGAATATCGAGTATGCGGACAAACTGCTGAAGGATACCACGCCGTCCGGCAGAGACCGGCAGGTGCGGGTGCGGCAGACGATAAAAGACATCAAGCCGGACATCCTCTGCGTGGTCGAGGGGCCCAGGGGGGAGCAGGGAGCAGTCGATTTCGGAACAAACGTCCTCGGCGGAGACTACGAGCCCGTGCTGCTCCAGGGGCCCGGTGAAGCCATCGGGTACCGGGACCGGGACTACGCGAACAACATGGCGGGCATCCAGTGGATCTGGTTCTACGTAAAACCGGCGCTGAAAGACCGGTGTGTGCTCCAGGCGCCCTCGGTCTGGCAGGAGATGAACGGGTACGACTCGTGGCCGGTCTATTACTGGGGAAAACCGGACGAGAAGATGCAGCACAAGCACTACCGGCACCCGCAGGTCCTGAAGTACCGGTTCGACAACGGCGACCAGCTGGAGCTGATCGGCGTCCACCTCAAGTCGGGGTTCATGGAGGGGGGCGTGCACATCGAGAAAGACGCGGACGGGAACCTCATCGGCCCGTACCTCGACGAGGCGCTCAGCAACCGGATCAAGCTCGCCACCGAGGCACGGGATGTCCGGACCTACATCTCGAAACGGTTCGCAGAGGAGTCCATCCCCCCGCCAATCATTGTCGTCGGTGACATGAACGACGGCGAGGGCCAGGACTATTTCGAGAAAAACTACCTGTACTTCAGCGTCGTCTCCAACCTCGAGGGGGACGTGGTCGATTCCGAGCAGTTCTTCAACCACGCCCTCTTCGACTTCACCCCTTCGGACCGCTGGAGCATCAAGTTCGCCGACGAGGTCCTCGGCCTCACCGCTGACCAGAACCCGCTCCTGCTCGACCACATCCTCATGAGCCAGCCGGTCTGCAACGGTACCTGTCCCGTCACGGCAAAAGCGCACTGCGGGATTGTCGAGCACAAGGCGTACAATGACAATAACCCGTCCGGGAAGAAACCGACGAGCGACCACCGGCCGGTCTCGGTTGTGCTGAAGTAGGGTAGGGGGATTTTATTTTGCCCTCCCCTGCGAGTCTACGGCGAAGCGGTACGGTTACCCGTGCACTGCACCGGTCATCCCGGTCCCGTCCGGCGCGGGGAACCCGCCGGAGGGGTGCCCGGAATTGTGTGAGAGGGGAGTGAATATAAAGCGGAGATGCGCACGGAAATTTCGTATCCTGACGTCATAGTGGTAGACGTTTAGAAAAGATGCGGAAGTAAAATAAAAAAACCCTATCTTCACGCGGTCAGATGAGTTTTAGTACTCCTGGACCTTTTTTCAATACGGTTATTGTCTGATCCAAAGTAACAGACTTTTTGGGAGGTTTAGAATTATCCAAAGGACCTTTAGATTTTACCTGTATCCAGTATATCGCATTTCCTTTGACCTTCCAGGAGTCTGTATTCCAGACCC
>DASPUR010000131.1:0-25942 GCA_035622795.1 Methanoregula sp.
ATGGTATACGGTGACGGGCGGATCCGGTGGGCTGTATCGTGGCTGAAGTCTCCTATATCGTAGCGTTCCTTGCCGGGGTCGTCTCGTTCCTGGCACCGTGCGTCCTGCCGCTGGTGCCCGGGTTCCTCGTCTACCTTGCCGGGACATCGGTCTCCGAAAGCGCCGGGAAGCGGTGGGACATCCTGGTTGCGAGCGTCCTCTTCGTGGCCGGTTTCTCCCTGGTCTTCTCTATCCTCGGGATCCTCCTGAACACGATCCTGGATGCGGTGGCCTACGACGTCCAGCTCTGGCTCTCCCGGGCAGGCGGCCTCATCATCATCTTTTTCGGACTCTACCTGACCGGCCTGATCCGGGTCTCCTGGCTCGAAGCGGAGCACAAGTTCAGCATCACCGGGATCAAATCCCGGCACGCGACATCCTTTCTCTTCGGCGTGGCGTTTGCCGCCGGGTGGACACCCTGTGTCGGGCCGGCCCTCGGGGCGATCCTCGGCTTTGCCGCGAGCATGCCCGGCGCCGCGTTCACCCTCCTCCTCGCGTACTCCTTCGGGCTCGGTCTCCCGTTCATTATCGCCGGCCTCTTCGCCACCCGGGCCGCCGTCTGGATCGTTAAGTATTCCCGGTACGTGCAGTATGTGAACATCGTCTTCGGAATCCTTCTGATCGTTATCGGGATCCTGATCTTCACGCAGACGCTCTCCCTCATCGCCAACCTTCCCGCCCTTAACGGGTTCCTCCTCAGGAGCTGAAAAACCATGGAAAACCGATCCATCGCGCTCATCGTCGCCCTCGTCCTCATCGCAGGGGCGATCATCGTCCTCTCGCCGCTCAGTCCCGGCCGGTCCTTTGCCGGGACACCGGTGACGCCCGGCAACCGGACCGCGATAAACGCGGAGAAGGCCCGGCTCTACCCGTACGCGAAGGAGATCGCCGAGCCCTCGGGTTTCATCAACGTCGAAAACATCACGATAGGAAGCCTCGTCGGGAAAGAAGTGATCCTCGTGGATTTCTGGACGTACAGCTGCATCAACTGCGAGCGGACGATCCCGTACCTGAACATGTGGTATGCGAAGTACCATGCACAGGGCCTGGAGATCATCGGCGTCCATACGCCGGAGTTCCAGTTCGAGCACGACATCAGTAATGTCGAGGCAGCGGTCCATAAGTTCGGGATCCAGTACCCGGTCGTCCTGGACAACAATTACGCGACCTGGGGGTCGTACGGGAACCAGTACTGGCCCGAGGACTATCTTATCGATATCGACGGGTTCATCGTGGACAGGCACATAGGCGAGGGCGATTACGACGCCACCGAGATGGAGATCCAGCGGCTGCTCCGGGAGCGGGCGGAGGCGCTCGGGATCAATGTCAGCATTGCAGACACGACCGGGGTTCCCGCAGATGCGATCGCGGTGAACTTCTCCCTGGTCGGGAGCCCGGAGACGTACTTTGGTTCGGGACGGAACCAGTACCTCGGGAACGGGAGGCCGGACGTTCCCGGACAGCAGACCCTTGTCCTGCCCGGCGAGGTGCAGCCCGATACCCTGTACCTTGGCGGACAATGGAACTTCACGGACCAGTACGCGGAGAACACGGGGAATGCGAGCGTTGTATTCCGGTACGATGCAAAGAATGTCTATTTTGTAGCGAGTGCAGGAAACAGTACCCCGGTCAGGGTCATCCTGGACGGGGAACCGCTCACGACCAGTGCAGGTTCGGATGTCGCGAACAGTACGGTCACGATCCAGGCCGAACAGCTGTACACGCTCGTCTCGGGTTCCGGCTATGGCGGGCATACGCTCGAACTCGACATCCCGGAACCGGGGCTCCGGGCGTACACGTTCACATTCGGGTGATTCCGAGATGACAGAGAAAAAAGAGACCATGGATGAAAAGACCGGGACCGGCGGAAAACGGAAGCTGGCCACGTTTGCGGGAGGGTGTTTCTGGTGCATGCAGCCGCCCTTCCGGATGCTCGAGGGCGTTATCGATGTTGTCTCCGGGTACGCCGGGGGCGGGAAAGCGAACCCGACGTACGAGGAGGTCTCGTCAGGAACGACAGGGCATCTCGAGTCGGTGCAGGTTACCTACGACCCGGACCGGATCTCCTATGACGCCCTGCTCGACACCTTCTGGAAAAATATCGATCCCACTGACCCCGGCGGCCAGTTCGCGGACAAGGGGTCCCAGTACCGGACTGCCATCTTCTACCACGACGATGAACAAAAGCGGCTTGCCGAGGCCTCGAAGCAGAAGCTCGACGCCTCAAAGAAGTTTTCCCGGCCGGTTGCCACCGCGATCCGGCCGTACGTGAACTTCTACCCTGCCGAAGAGTACCACCAGGACTATGACCGGAAAAATCCGGGGAGGTACCACCAGTACAAGGTCCTCTCGGGCCGCGAACCCTTCCTGGAGCGGACGTGGGGAAAAGCGCCCGTGGTGAAGGTGTTCTCAACGCCGTCCTGCACGGGCTGCCGTTCGGTGAAGGAGTTCCTCAGATCGCGGAACGTGGAGTTCACGGAAATCGACATGGCCGCCGACGAGCGGGCCCGCGACTACGTGATCGAGAAGACCGGGCACCTGAGTTCTCCCATCGTCCAGATCGGGGACGAATTTGTCATCGGGTTCGACCGGAAGAAGATGGAGAGGCTGCTGGGATAGGATCCGGCAATACGCCCGGTGCATCACCCGCCGATCAGCATGCGAAGGACTACCGACCGCGTCCTTACCCTCTTCCGGAGATACCGCAGGAAGTATGCGGCCAGGATCATTGCCCCGATCAGGATGAGGTATCCTGCAGCGAAGATCGCGAGGGGACCGGGGCTCCAGAACTGCCCGAACGGCTCGATGATGAGGGTGTGGAGGATATAGATGGCAAGGGAGCATTCTCCCAGGGCCCGGACCGGATCGAACCACCGGCCTGAAACGGGGAGGAGGTCGGCTGCGATAAAGAGGAACAGGATCAGGCCGGTCACAAACAGCATGAACCCTGTCGCAGGCGGGTAGAAGAGCTCGATGTAGCCGTAACGGGTGAACAGGGGCCCGGGGAAGATATACCAGAGGACCCCGCCTGCCGCGACCAGAGTCCCGGCCGCAAGCAGTACCCGGATTCGTGCGAAGGAGAGGATCCCTCCCTCCTTCCAGCGGACCGTCCCGGTATGCGCCCCGAGGAGGGAGAGCGCAAGCCAGGGGAAGAGCGGGAACCAGCCATCGACAAGCCACGCGCGGACAATCTCTCCGGGCCCTGCCAGCGCAGCCGGGAACGTGGCTGCTGGAGCCTGGGGCGGAAGTTCCCCGTATCCCCAGACGAACCGGAGGAGGGGGGCCGCGATGAGGATGAGAGCGATAAGGGACAGCCGGCCACGCGGGCCGAGCCTGAGCGCCAGGTACGCGAGCGGGAGGGAGAAGCCGATGAGGTAGAGCACGTCCATGTCGAGGAACGGCATCGTGTCCCGGGCGAAGAGGTCGAGCGCGGCGGCGATAACCGTGACGATTGCCCCCCGCCTGAGGAAATAGAGAAAGGTGTAGCTCTTCCGGCCGCAGGAGAGCGCGACCATCATCCCAGAGAGAAAGATGAAGAGCGGGGCCGCCACCGACGATACGAGCCGGAGCCAGAAAGGCGCAGGCGGGAGGAGGAGCGACGGCACAAGGTTTGCCGCCACCATGACCGCGATGGCAAACCCCCTCAGGACATCGACGGGGATATCCCGGAAGGACGCGGGAGGCGGTGTGTTCACCCTATCAGGAACCATGGAAACGGTCTCTTGATCGTCTGGAAAAATGACGGGCACAGCCCGGCGCACGGATCAGGCCGGCTCGTGGCCGGTCCCGGGTGCCATTTAGTCCACCATGGCCCCGATGATATCCCCGACCAGCATCAGCGCCTCGATCTCGCCATCGGTCCATTCGCGGGCTTCGGCGTCCGCGTACATGATGCACCCCCACAGGCCGCTGTCCCGGACGATCGGCAGGATCGCGACCGATGCGATCCCCCGGCCTTTAAAATACCGCCTCTCTTCCTCGGGGAGCATCCTTACCTCGCCGGCTATCACATTCCCGGCGGCAAGGAGGGTCCACCAGAGCGGCGTCGTAAACCGGAGATCGTCCGTTCCCGTGCCTCCATACGCCCCGGTTCCCGAAGCCCCGAGCCCGGCGGAGCTGAACCGGGCAGCGGCGCTGCCGGTCCCCCCCGGGCCGGGACTGAGCGCAAATACCGTCACGCTGTGTGCATCCACCGCAAGCCGGATCTGGTCGAGGATCTCGACGACCCCCTTGTTCCAGAGACGTTCGGGGTTCTCGCCTGCCCTCCGGCTGTCCCTGAGGTACCGGAGGAACCACTCCACCGCAAACCCGGCGGCGTGGAGGATCGCAGTGCGCCTCTTCTCGTCTTCAGCTGCCCGGTGCCCGTGCAGGGCAAGTTCGATCGCGGAGTACAGTTCCCGTTCGTTGAAGGGTTTCAGGATGTACGCGGAAGGCCCGGCCTTCCTGGCCCGCTCGAGCGTCTCGTCGTCCGCGTACGCGGTCACGAATATGACCGGAATGTCATAGCCGGCCCGTATCCGCCGCGCCGTCTCTACACCGTCGATTTCCGATCCTTCGAGGACGATATCCATGAGGATCAGATCGGGGGCACACTCCCCTACCGTGGAAAGGGCTTCCTCGCTGCTGCCAGCGGTCTTCGCCACTGCGTATCCCATGCCTGCAAGGGCCGTCTTCAGGCCCTCTGCGACGATGAACTCGTCTTCAACTACCATGATCGATGCCTGTTCCATAGCCTTTTCACCGTTTATCCGAGACCGGGATCCGGAAGACAAATTCCGTGCCGCTCCCCGTCAGGAGTTCGACCGTTCCTTTCAGCTGCCGCACCAGCATCTGGACGAGGTTCAGCCCGAGCGATTCCGCGTGGCGCCAGTCGACCGTGCCCGGGATCCCGGTCCCGTTGTCCCGGAACCGGATGACCATCGTCCCGCCCTCGTCGGTCCCCGTGATCCATATCTCCCCGGTCCGGGCATCGCAGAACGCATACTTCAGGGAATTCGAGATGAGCTCGTTCATGATGAGGCCGAGAGGGATCGCAGACCGGATACTCAGCGGGAGGTTCTTCGCGTCAATGGTAATGCCCACGCGTTTCCGGTCGGTCCCGTACGAGACCATGAGTTCGTTTGCAAGGACACGGAGGTAGCCGTCGAAATCAACGGACGCCAGATCCCCGGACCGGTACAGCTTCTCGTGGATGAGGGCCATGGACCTGACCCGGGCCTGGCTGTCCATGAGTCCTGCCGACGACACGGGATCGCTCGTCTTTTTTGCCTGGAGGTACAGGAGGCTTATCACGATCTGGAGATTGTTCTTCACCCGGTGGTGGATCTCCTTCAAGAGGACCTCCTTCTCGTGGAGGGCAGCGGTAAGCCCGGCCTCGGCCCGTGCCCGCTGGACCACCTCGCCGGCAAGGGCCTCGTTCGAGAGGAGCAGTGCTCCGGTCCTCTCGGCGACCCGGCGTTCGAGGTCATCGTTGAGGAGGGCAACTTCGTCTTCCGCCAGTTTCCGGGCGGTTATGTCCTCGAGCACCAGCGTAAAGAAGAGCGGGTGTCCGCCCGCGTCGTTTATCGCGGAGAGGAAGACCTGGCACCATGCCTCTCCCCCGCCCCGGACCGGCACCGGGATCTCTGCCGAATACTGTAGTTTCTCCCCCCGTATAACCGACATGAGCTGGTGGAAGTGGCTGCCCTCGTCTCCCGGGGCGATCAGCCCGGATACCGTCACCGTCGCGAGCCCGGAGCCGGGGATACCGGTGATCTCCGTAAACCGGCGGTTTGCCCGCGTGATACTGCCATCGGGAAGGAACTCGGCGATCCCGACTGCTGCCTGGTCGAACAGGGCGGCGAGGTGCTCCTCGCTTGCCCGGAGGGCCTCCTCGGCTTTTTTGCGTTCGATGATCTCGCGGATGATCGCAAATACGCCGATGATGACAAGAACGTACCCGGTCGTCCGCAGGACAATGAACAGGGGGCCGGAACTGTCGGCCGCACCGGTCAGCAGGAAGAAGTGCGTGGCAGCAAAAAGCATGTACGCAAAGCCTATGAAGAGCGGAGTCGGTTTCCCGATCCTGCGGTACCCCCAGATGCTCACCGCGACCACCGCGGCGCTCAGCACGAGGTTTGCCACAACGATAGTGTCCAGCAGGGCAAGTGTTGCCATTGGTTTTTTATTCCCGGCATCGACCTTCCGGAACCGTTCGCCCTTACATCCCCGGGCGATTCCGATCGGCGGTCTTCTGCCTTTTTTCTTTAGTCCCGGTTTCCCGGCAGCGGAAAAGGTGTCTTGCCCGGAGCACGATAAACACGGCGATGACTGAAAAGAATTTTGCAGTTTTTTGTTCGTCCCTTTCTGGGGGTTACCGTTGGGAAACCCGTTTTTTTTAAAATCCTGACGTTTTTAGTGAAATTTTTTTTTCACCCAACAGGAATTTTATACGGTTTTGAAGCGGGAGACTGTACTGTTTTGAGTTCTTCAGCAAAAACCCCGGAAAAAACATCGCCTCCCGGCATCCCGTTCTTCGGGAAAGCAGACAGTCCGGGCGGGATAATGCCCAGGGGAAAGGCAATTGCAGGCCATTCGATGTTCCGGAGGAGGGAGGTCGATGCGCTGGTCAGGAGCGCGCAGGACACCGGGGGCCTCAGGCGCGTCCTGAAACCCTTCGACCTCGTGATGCTCGGCATCGGCGGTATCATCGGGACCGGGATCTTCGTCCTCTCCGGCGTTGCGGCAGGGCTCCATGCGGGCAACGCCCTCCCCCTCTCCTTCATTATCGCCGGCGTGGTCTGCCTCTTTGCCGCCCTCTGCTACGCGGAGTTCTCAACCATGATACCGGTCGCGGGAAGCGCGTACACGTACTGTTATACGGCCCTCGGGGAGATCTGGGCATGGATCATCGGGTGGGACCTGATCCTCGAATACGGGCTTGCGGTCTCTGCGGTCGCTATCGGCTGGTCCGGGTACTGTGCGGCACTCCTCCGGTCTGCAGGAATCCTCCTCCCGGCCCCGTTCACCCACCCCCTCGGCGTCGAAGGGGGCATCGTCAACCTCCCCGCCGTCCTCATCGTGTTTGCCCTTACCCTGCTGCTGGTCCAGGGGACGAAGAGGAGCGCAGGGACCAACACCGTGATTGTTTCCATCAAGCTCGCCGTCATCCTCCTCTTCATCGTGCTCTGCATCGGGTCCGTCGATCCGGGCAACTGGGTCCCGTTCATGCCGCCGGCCGGGTGGTTCGGCGTCTTCTCCGGCGCTGCCATCGTCTTCTTCGCGTTCATCGGGTTCGACGCGGTGGTCACTGCTGCCGAGGAGATCGAGAATCCCCAGAAGAACCTGCCGATCGGACTCATCGGCTCCCTCGTGGTCTGTATCGTCCTGTACGTCGTTATCGGGGTCATCCTCACGGGTGTCGTCCCGTTCGCCCAGCTCGCCGGCCCCGATGCCATCAGCGCTCCCATCGCTTTTGCGCTCAACTCGATCGGTGTTACCTGGGGGGCAGCGGTCCTCTCGGTCGGCGCCATCTGCGGCATGACCTCGGTGATGCTCGTGATGCTCTTTGGCCAGAGCAGGATCTTCTTTGCCATGGCGAGGGACGGTCTCCTCCCGACGTTTTTCTCCGAGCTCCACCCGGTGACGCATACGCCTTCCAAGGTGATCCTCTTCATCGGTGTGGTGACCGGGTGTATCGCGGGTTTCTTCCCGCTCGAGACGGTCGCCGAGCTCGTCAACATGGGGACGCTGGTCGCTTTTGCGATCGTCGCGTTCGGCGTGCTCCTCCTCCGGGCCCGCCAGCCGGAACTCCTGCGGCCGTTCCGGTGCCCGTACGTACCGCTCCTCCCGCTGGTCTGCATCGGGGCCTGCGCATTCCTCATCCTCCACCTGGGCTATCTCGCCCACGTGATGTTCCTGGTCTGGCTCTGTATCGGCCTCGCCGTGTATTTCCTGTACGGGATCCGGAACAGCGTAAACCGGAGAACGTCAGGGTGCGGGACGGACGAACCCGTCCGGCTTTCCCCCGCCGCCGCTGTCCCTGCGGGAGGGCCCGGGCGCGCGGTTCGATCGGGGACCGGTACGGACCCCGGAAAGTAAACCGTCCGGGTACCGGAACGCCCGAGTGACCGGCCCCGGGGAGTACCACGTTAATTGCCCTGCGGGCCAATATTCAAACGGACTCCCATGCAGGATGAAAAAAGGACCGGGGGTGCGACCGGGATACCCCGTACCGTCAGGTTCTTTTTCCAGGCCACCGCGCTTCTTGCCGTGCTCTTCGGCCTCCTTATATTCATAATCCCGCTCGATTCTTACCGGTTCTTCGGCAACTGCTTCGAAGCGGTCACTGCTGCCGCCTGCATGACCGCCTCCCTCTGGGCATACCGGAAATGGTCGCGGAGAGAGAGCCTCCTCCTCGCTGCCTTTGCCTTCGGGGGTTATGCCCTCTCCACGGCATTCTGGTACCTCTTCTCGGTCGCTATTGGAAGACCGTTTGTCTTCGTATCTATTGCCGAACTGGGGATCCTGGGGTTCTTCTTCATCTTTATCGCGGCGATCACCATCGAATTTACGGAAGAAAAGATTCCCATTTCCTGGACCCTGGCGCTTCTCGCGCTCTTCCTCGGTCTCCCGCTGCTGGTCATCTGGGACTCGGGATACCGGCAGCCGATCCGGCTTGCGGTCTTCACCCTCCAGTTCCTTGCGACCGTCCAGCTGGTCGTCACATCGGTCCGGCACGGGGTGTTCCGGTTCCGCCTCCTCTGGGCCGGCATCTGCCTGTGGTCCCTCGCCATGATGCTGTACGGGCTCCGCGAAACCCTGTTCACCTCGTACACGGTGCCCCTCTTCCCCGCAACCACGTTCACCCGGCAGCTGGGAGTGTACGAGTTCCTCAGTATCATAGGCCCGCTCGTTATTCTCTCGTTCGTCCTTATCCAGCTCGGCCTCTTTGAGGCGATCCGGATACGGGAAGATGCAGGGTATGCCCGGGCTTAAATCCGGATCGGGCACGGGCTTTTTTCGCGTGCCAATGAATTAATCCCCGTTTGTCTCCCCGGACCCCGCGGGCCGGAACAGGTCGGGGAGGTCGACCGTATAGCAGAGGAGAAGGACGAGGAAGAGGACTACCGGGAGGATGAGGTCGATAACCAGGCCGGCGAGGCCGAAACTGAAGTAAAACAGGTTGTAGAAGGCGTGGATAGTGACCGCTATCGTGTAGAATCCGAGCAGGAGCGCGGGGAGCGCTTTGCGGTCGATATTTTGTACGAGGACGATGCCATAACCGATGACCCCGCAGGTGCACCCGTGCATGAGCGAGGTCGAGAACGACCGGGCAAGGATGTCGAAGAACCCGGGGACCGATTCGGCCGGGATACCGGGCGCAAGGCCCGGCGCAAGGAGACCGTAGAGACCGGGGTTCAGCAGGAACCCGGTCTCGGCGATCGAGAAGCCGATCCCGGATGCAAGGGCGTAGACAAGAACGTCACGGTTGCTGTTCCGATAGCTCCCGAATGCAAGGATCACCAGCGGGAGGGCCTTGAACAACTCTTCGACCACGGGGGCGACCGTGATACCGGGAAATACCATCTCCGGCAGGGCGGGGAGCGCGAGCTGCATCACGACGAGCGCCGGTACCGCCGCACAGAATCCCCAGACCAGGTAGAGGATGAATTTCTTTCCCGCACGGCCGATAAAGGCCATCAGAAAGACCAGGGGAAGAATGTACGCAAGTACCGCTGAGGGATCCAAGAGAGGGCATCTCCATTCGGTCGGTGTCACAGGCCGGCCCGGTACGGGTGGCGCCGGTAACGGCCGGGGCCTGATTCGCTTTCCGTGTTAATTCACTTCCGGCCGTCCTTCGGGATAAGGTTTGGGATAAAAGGTAAAAAACCGGGCTTGTTCAGACCCGAAAACCGGGTATCTCCGGTTGACTGAAATTTTTTTTTCACTTATCCGCGCCTATATGTGCAAGCACGACAGAACTTTTGCTCAGGAATACAAAAAGAAGCGGCCGGGGTGCGCAAGCCGGAAGAACGGATCTCAGGATACAAAGGAAACCTGGTTCGTGGACGCCCGGCCGCACCCGGAGGGAGGCTTTTACCATGGAAGGGGGAGAGACCAGAACGGAACTACCACCGGCGGCCCGGATGCCGTTCGGGTTTACCGGGGCTGCACAGGCCGATCCGGTACCGGGTGCGGAAACACCACCGGTGCCCGACGAGGTAGTGTTCCTTGAGCCCGGGCAGGCCGGGGCGCAGAACATTGTCAGGGCGATATCGCACCAGAACGCGGGGGACGTGCTCAGCATGCTCGCGGAGGCAGGGCCGCTCCGGCTCTCGGATATCGCCGGGCGGCAGGGGATCTCGATCAATGCGGCGAAGTACCATGTCGACCAGCTCATGAATGCGGGGCTCCTCGAGATCGCCAACACCCGGTACAGCGTCAAGGGCAGGAAGGTCAAGATCTACCGGCTCAAGAACCAGATCTTCGTCATAGCGCCGAAGATAAAACAGAAGGACTTCCTGACCGCGATCCTGAAGTCCTGTTCGGCGCTCGGCCTCTTTGCGCTCGTCTTCCTTGTAGCGTTCTTCCAGCCGTTCGTCACCCTCCCGTCCGTCTCGCTCCGGCTCGCCGGATCCATGGCGCCAATGAATGGCGTCCCCGCCGCCCCCGTTACGGACCACGGGGTTATCCCTGCGCTCATTATCGGCGGCATCGTTACCCTGCTCGTCCTGTTCCTCTACCAAGTGTACGCAAGCTGGAAAGAGAACCGGTCCATCTTCGGGTCATAAAAAAAAGAGGGTACGGGCAGGGCAGCACCCGCCAGTACCTTTTTTTGAAAAATTCCTCGTCCTGCTGCTCCGTCAGGATAAATCCTTGGTCCGGATTCGAACCGAAAACTCCCGCCAGAAAAAAGGGTTGGCGGCGCCGCCCCTGCAAGCCCGGGCCGCGTTTCGTATTCATCTCCTGCGGGGGTTGCACACGATAATCCGTTTTGCAGACTCCCCCTGCCGCCTCAGGGGTAACCGGGATCCCGTTCGTCACCCTGGCCGGGCTCCCCTTCAGGCGCGGCCCGGTTCGTGCTGTTCCTCATCCCGAAGGCAAAATATATTCCCAGGCCGACGAGCATCCAGACCACGAACCGCACCTGGGTCACCGCCGGAAGGACCAGGATGAGGGCAGTACAGGACAGGATGCAGAGGACGGGGACGACCGGCATGCACGGGCATCGGAACGGGCGCCCGAGCTCCGGCTGGAGCTTCCGCAGCGCGATGACCCCGGCCGCAACGATGATGAACGCCGCGAGCGTCCCGATGTTGACGAGCTCGGCGATGAACCCGAGCGGCAGCAGGCCCGCGACGAGCGCGGTCGAGCAGCCTACGAGGAGCGTGACCTTCACCGGCGTGCGGGACGTCCGGTCGAGATCGGAAAAAAACGAGGGGAGGAGGCCGTCGCGGGCCATGGCAAAGAAGATCCGCGTCTGGCCGTACAGGGTAACGAGGATAACGGAGGTTATCCCGCAGAGCGCGCCGAGCGAGACGAGGGCGGCTCCCGTCGGGATCCCGATCCGGGTGAGGGCGTCCGCGACCGGTGCGCTCGTCCCGAGGTTCGCGGATGGGACAATCCCGGTGAGCACGACGGCGACTCCCACGTAGAGGATAATCACGATGGTCACGGCCCCGATGATCCCGAGCGGCAGGTTCCTCTGGGGGTCCTCGATCTCCTCGGCCGCGGTCATGACGGAATCGAACCCGATGTACGCGAAGAAGACGATGGCTGCACCGGCGAAGACACCCGTCCACCCGAAGGGCATGAACGGGTGCCAGTTGGCTGCATCGATGTGGGGGAACCCGAGGGCGAAGAAGAGGAGGATGACCGCGATGTTGATGGTGACGATGATCGTGTTGAGGCGGACACTCTCCCGGATCCCGATGAGTATGACCGCGGTGATCGCAAGGATGATCATCACCGCGGGGAGGTTGATCATCCCCCCGGAAGTGCCGGGCGGGCTGGTCAGCGCCCCGGGGAGTTCGATCCCGATATCGGCAAGGAGGTTCACCACGTACGCGGACCAGCCGATCGCAACGGCGGAGATTGCCACCGCGTACTCGAGGATCATGTCCCAGCCGATGATCCAGGCCCAGATCTCCCCCAGCGATGCATAGCAGTACGTGTAGGCACTGCCGGCCACCGGGACGATGGATGCGAATTCTGCATAGCAGAGGGCTGCAAGCATGCAGACGAGTCCCGAGATGATAAACGAGAGGATGATCGCCGGCCCCGAGTACTCGGCAGCGGCCACGCCGGTGATAACGAAGATGCCGGTACCGATGACCGCACCGATCCCGAGGAGGATGAGTTCGCCCGGGCCGATGACCCGGTGCAGGGCATGATCCCCGGAACAGTGCGCCATCAGCCGGGAGACGGACTTTGTCTTGAACATCGCGTGGTCGCGCAGTGATGCGGGGGCTGGTACCATGATTTTTCTCCCGTGTTCCGGGTTCCGGAGGGTTTTGTCGGTCCCGGCCGGAAGCGGCCGGCAGCTTCCGGGGCAGGATTGCCTGCAGGCCCGGTCCGTCCCGGCCTCGTCCGCGGCCGGGACTTGTCGCTGCCCTCCGGAGCAATACGGAATCCAGGTAAGGACAGATATGCCATGCCGGCAGAGGAAGTGTGTGCGGGAAAAGCCGCGGTGCCGCTTCGCCCTGCAGCCATAGAGTGGGGAGACCCGGGGATGTCAGGGTGATAGCGACACCCCGGAGGGCTGCCTTTCTTGGGCCGGAAGAAGACCCCGGCTTTTTTGGTTATTCAGTCCCGGACATGGCAGGAGATCATCGGTGCCGGTACCGATAAATCAGGCGTTGACTGAAGAAAATTTTTCAGTGATCCGACCGGTGGAAATTCTTGTACAGCCGCCATGCAAAGAAAATGCGTCTCCTTTCAATTCAAACAAAAAACTCCAGACTATCGCGAGCACCCCCACCCTTCAGGGCTCTCGGGCGCCTGGTCGGGCCCTCGTCGCATGAAGGTAGAACAAGAAACACATGTGCCCCGGGGATCATGGGGCGGCTCCCCTGAACCTCTGACAGGTCATCAGACCTTGAGAAAGAGAAGATTTCCAAAAGGAAATTTTGGACTTGATGTTCGATTGAAATTTTTTTTACGAAACCACCGGTAAACGAACCACGGCCATGCTCCACGGGGCGAGCCTCGACGAGTATCAGACTGCATCAGCAGGCTGATTCGCAGAAGCCATCAGGCTTCGAGACGGCGAGCGCCCGTGGCCCCTTCACCATCCAAAAAGAACAGCCTGGCCCGGTCCCGTTAAAGACCCTTCCGTTCAGGGATTTCGCTCCCGTTCGAGCTCCGCGAAAAAACCCGCCATGAACGCATGCCGGTTCCGGGCAAGCCGGCGGCCCGTTTCCGTGTACATGAGCCCTTCGAGCTTCTCCAGTTTGTCGCGGGCATGGTCCACCGCGTCCTGGATCCCGCCGCCATGCTCCCCGGCCCGGAGGAATGTCCGGGCGATGCCCACCGCACCGAGCGCATCGAGTTTGTCGGCATCGGAGAGTATCTTCGCCTCCAGGGTCTCCGGAGGAACCGTGGAACGGTACCGGTGGGCCTGTATCGCGTGGGCGATGGCTGGGACGGAGGGCCCGTGATACCCGGCGGAACGCAGGTAGTCTTCCGCCATACGCGCCCCTTCGGCCTCGTGCCGGACTCCCCGCTCCTCCTCTGCAGGCCGCGCGATATCATGGAGGATGGCTGCCGGGATGAGGACACGCATATCGGCATGCTCCTCCCTGCCGATAACCTCGCAGAGTCGGGCTACCCGTACGGTGTGGTCCATCCCGTGCGAGCCTGCTGCCGGGGTTGTCGCGGCCACGTGATTCCAGATCTCCGAAAAGGCGCCCGGTACCGGATCAGTGCCCATGAGAAGATCGTGGGAGGCCCATAGAGTAAAAGCTGCTGATTTTTCAGGGGCCGGCGGCGGGCCTGAACTCTCCGGGCGGGACCGTCATCTCGAACCGGGCACCCAGTCCCTCCACCCCGTTCTCGACAATCGCGATCCCCGTAATCGCGAGGATCTCCCGCACGAGAAAGAGGCCGACACCCCGCTGGGCCCCGACCTGCTGGTCGAAGATCTTCGCCTTCTGGTCCTTCCGGATACCCACGCCGTTATCAGAAAACGTGATGACAAGCCCTTCCGGGCCTTCCCGGGTACCGAGGGACACCCGCGTAACCTTCCCTCCGTGGCGGACGGTGTTTTCCATGAGGTACTCGAAGATCCTGCCGAGAAGGGGATCGGCGTGGATCTCGACATCGGAAAACGCTGCGGTGAATTCGATCCCCGGCCGGCCGACCCCCGCCGCCGCTTTCTTCAGGCTCTGCCACTCAGGCCGGTTCACCCCGACCTTCTCGTATTCCTGCGTGAAGTCGATCTGCTTCTGGATGGCAAGGATCATCTCCTTCATGTCATTGCTGAGGTTCCGGCACTCCCCGGGAGACGATGCCTCGCACGCCATCTCGGCACAGCCGATGAGCCCGGTTATCTTGTTCCGGATGACGTGCCGGGAGACGTCGTTCATCATGAAGAGTTTCCGGTTGGCGAGGGTCGCTGCTGCTTCCACCCGTTTCCGGTCCGAAATATCCCGGACGATGGACTGGATGAGGTTCTTCCCGTCGACGACCACCCGGCTTAAGGAGACCTCCGCAAAGAACGGTGTCCCGTCGAGTTTCGTGTGCAGCCATTCGAAGGTCAGGGTTTCGCCGTTCATCACCCGCCGGTCGTTCTCCCTGACCGCCGCAAGGGTACTTCCGCCATCAGCCTGGTACTCGGGGCTGAAATCGGTGGGGGAGCGCCCGATGATCTGGTCCTTGTCCGTGCACCCGAAGATAGCAAGCGTCCGTGAGTTGCACTGGACGAACCTGCCCATATCGACGATAAAGATGGCGTCGCTCGCCGATTCAAAGAGCGTGCGGAACCGGGCCTCGCTCTCGCGTATCAGGTCCTCGTCTTTCTTGAGTTCATCGTACTGCTGCCGGAGCTCCTCTTCCGCTGCCGTGATCTGCTCGTACGCTGCGTGGAGTTCCATCTCGGCCCGTTTCCGGCCGGTGATATCGCGGGCATAGGCAAAACTGTACTCGACCCCGTCTTTTTCGACATAGTTTGCCATGATCTCGACATCGATGACTGTCCCGTCTTTCCGCCGGTGCCGGGTCTCGAAGACCTGCGTCTTTTTCTGCCGGAGGTCCGCGATCGAGGCTCCCCACCGGGCCGGGTCGAAATCGGGGTCGAGCCGGAAGATCTTCATGGACGTGAGCTCTTCCCGCGAGTAGCCGGTGATCCGGCAGGCCGCCTCGTTGACGTTCAGGATGTTCCCCTCAAAGTCGAGCCAGAAGACCTCGTCCGAAGCCGTCTCGACGGATATCTGGAGGAGCCTGAGTTCCTCTTCGGTCTTCTTCTGCCCGCTGAGATCCACGAAAAAACCGCGGAGCCCGTCGGGTTTTCCGTCCCGGAAGATGACCGAAGAAAACGCTTCGCTCGGGATCCTGCGGCCGTCTTTTTTCAGGAGGATGTATTCCTGGCCGCGGGGAACAGCCTTCCCTGCGCGCATGGTAAGGAGCCGGGCGATGAACTTGTTCCGGAAGGATGGGGCTATGAGGTCCCCGACGTTGAGGCCCCTCTCGAATTCCTCCCGCGGGTAGCCGAGGATATCGATGCCGGCCTGGTTGACGAATGTGATCTGCCCCTGCCTGTCGCACTCGTACACCATGACCGGGAGATTGTCCACGAGTTCGCGGACGCGGGCCTCGTTTGCCCGGATCTGCGCGGCCATCCGTTTCCGTTCGACCGCCCTCACGATCTTGTGGGAGAGTTCGGTGAACTGTGCCCGGATATCGCCGCCTTTCTGGAGATAGAAATCGACCCCGTCGTTGATGGCCTCGATCACGACCTCTTCCCTGCCCCTTCCCGTGAAAAGGATGAACGGGATATCCCCGTACGATGCCCGCACCACCTTGAGGAATGCAAGGCCGTCCATCTCCGGCATCTGGTAATCGGAGATGATGGCGTCGTACGTCCGTTCCCCGAGGAGGGAGAGAGCGCTCCCGCATGACGGGGTGACATCGACCCTGAAGGTTCCGGTCTTCTCGAGATAGATCTTGCCGATGGTGAGGAGCTCTTCTTCGTCATCGACGTAGAGAAGGGAGTACATGGTGTCGTTCCGGAACGAGGCGGGTCAAACGATGCCCCGGGTTTCCTGGCAATGAATTATTATCAAGTACTAGTTTAAAAAAGGCGGATAAAAAACATGCCGGCAGGTTTCCGTCCTGTGTCTCTGAAATTGCCGGCAGCCCGGGAATTGCCCGGCCAACCTGCCCGGAACGCTGGACCCGGGGCCCCGGGCCGGTTTTTTGCTCTTCTTATCTCCTGGTTATCGTTTCCGGGCACAGACATACCTGAGGAGGTGGGTGTGCCGGCCTTCATCGCCATGGTCTTCTTCCTCCCCGACAAGCCCCTCGGACAGGATATCCGTTCCCGCGAATGCCGCGAGGAGCCCGTCACGGGTGAAATAGTGGACCTCGCGGCCGGGCCTGCTCTCGAATGTGTCCTTCTCGGTCTCCCTGCCCTGGCCGAAACTCTTGTCCTGCTCGGAGAAAACGACAAAGAACATCCCGCCACCGGTCCGGGTCACCTCGCGGCAGTTCCGGAGGAAGCGGTCCCGGTCACCGGCCCGGAAGAGGTGGAGGACGTTGAAGCAGTATATCCCGTCGTAGGGCTGATCGGCCGGCAGCGGGTCGAGGACCGACCCGTGGCAGTACCTGATCGACGGGCTGGTCCCGCGGGCGATACGGACGGCGGTTCCGGAATATTCGACACCGGTTACATCGAACCCGGCACGTGCGAAGGCCGCGGCATTCCTCCCGTAACCGGACCCGGGTACCAGCACGCGCCGGAAGCCGGCTTTTTGGAAAAGCCGTATGGCATGGAGGGCGGTCGGGCTCGGGGCATCACCCCAGATCTTTCCTTCCGCCCGGTACCGTTCCTCCCAGAAGGACTCCATGCCGGTCTATGCACTTCCGGGCATCAAAACCCTGCCGCAGATCGGGAGACCAGGAAGCGAAAAGTGTCCGCGGACCGGCGTTTCAGGGGGTTCCGGCAGGGAGCATGCGGAGACGTTCGCCAAGCCAGGGGACGAAGTCCTTCTTCCGGGACATTACCCCGCCGAGCCTCTGCGGGAACGGCCCGCCGAAGAGCCGGTCGAGGAACTCCGGCTCCCCGGCTGCATAGAGCTCGCTCGCATTATCTGCCACGCTCGTGAAGAGAGCGAGAGCGATATCAGCACCGGACGAGGATCTGAGCCCGGCCAGCCCGTTTCCGATCTCCTCCCCGCGCTCCCGGTTCCAGCTGAACGCGGGAACCATCACCTGCGAGATCACCACTCTGTGCCCGGAGAGTTCAAACTCCTTGGTGTCCCGGGCAAGGATCACCCCGACCGAAGCACCGGAGAGGTCCGTCCCCCGTTCGAGCAGTAAAAGCCCGAGCTTCTCCGGGTCCTGCCCTGCGATCGGGGCGAGGAACTGCACCGCCTTTTTATCCCGGTGGGTCGTGGTGGACATCCGGAGGGAGAGCGTGTCGGAGAGGATCCCGGCGAGCAGGACGCCGGCGGCCGGTTGGGACGGGCTGAGCCCGGACTCCAGGAATTTCAGGGCGATAATGGTCGAGGTCGCCCCGACGGGATCGTTGAGGAACCGGACCGGCCTGAGCGTGGTGATAGCACCGAGCCGGTGGTGGTCGATGATCTCGACGATCTCCGCCTCCTCGATCCCGGGCACGGCCTGGGAGGCCTCGTTGTGGTCGAGGAGGATGACCGGTCGCCGCACGTCATCGAGGAGGGTTGTCCGGGTAAGGATGCCGGCGAGCGTACCGTCCTCCCCGACCACGCACGCTGCACGGAACCGTGAGCCGGACACGACCTGCCGGGCGCGGGCGATGGTATCGCCCATCCGCAGGACCGGGACGTTTGTCTCCATCACCTCCCGTGCGGGAAGCGAGAGGGAGATCATCTTTCCCACGCCAAACGCATCGAGGCCGGTCGAGAGGACCGTTACCCCCCGCCGGGCGGCCCCCGCCTTCACCCGTTCCCCGACCGGGGCGCCCTCGGCAATGATCAGGCAGGCGATTCCCGCCGAGATAAACGCGAGCTGGTCGGGCTCGTTGTCGCCCACGACCGCGATGTCGCGGGCTGTCATCCTCCGCAGCATGACAGGGAGGGCATCGATCGCTATGTACACCTTCCCTTCGAGCGTGTCACGGGCGGAGACCACGATCTCCGCGTTGAGGATACGCGCAAGGGTCCCGACCGCGATCGGCGTCACCGCGAGTTCGGCGAGATGGATCTTCCGGATATACGCTTCTGCAAGCGCGTGCTCCCCCACCATGCCGGCGGGCTTTCCGTCCGGGTCCGTGATGACAACATTCCGGATCCCTTCCCGTGCCATCAGGGTAGCGACATCCACCGCAGGGACGTCGGCTGCGAGGGAGAAGACCGGCTTGTACCTGATATCGGAGAGCTTCGGCTCCACCGATGCTACAAAGACCGGGGGAGGGACCCCGAACCGGGACAGGACATATTCAGACTCCGTATTCAGGTCCCCGCACCGGGCCGGGACATATCTCCCCGGCTCGGAGAGGTTTAAGAATTCGGCATAGCCGATGACGCTTGCTATGCTGTCCATATCGGGCTGGCGGTGGCCGATGAGGTAAATCTGGTTCATGGCAATTTTAAAGACGAATGTCTGCTCAAAAATGTGTTTTGCAAGCAGAAAAGGTACGGCACAAATACAAGCGGCAGCTCCCTCCTGCCGGGGTGCCTGGAAAGGGAATTGTTGATCTGCCGGAACCGGGTCCTGTTCTTTAAAAAGAGATGTCAGGATGACCCGGACGAGATAACAGCACGGTGAGCCGCGCCCGGTGAGACGATCGTGAACCGGGTCCTGCATCCCCGGCAGTTCGCATCGCGGGTGGCCCGGAAAAAGTCCTTGGGCATCCTGCAGGTGATCGCGTTCTGGGTGTTGCAGTCGGGACAGGTGAACCGGATCACATTGTTGGATCCTATCCCCATGATGACAGGTTTCACGATATGTTTCGACATGGACCAACCTTCTCTTTTTCTCGCGGGCAGGTGCCGGGCCTGCCACCGATGGTTTCCAGATAGCGTTCAAGGGTAATAAAGTGATGCCCGGGCCGGAATAACCAAAAAAGTCCCCGGGAAGGAATCTTTAACCGCTTGCCGGTCCATTAGTCTTTTTCACCATGCCAGGGTACCATGATCCTGCTGTGGAACGGATTGACCGGGGGACCCTCGACAGCCTGATCGACGAGCGGGTGCGGTACACGGTCCGGTACGCGGAGGAGCATTCACCGTTCTACCGGCAGTGGTTCCGAAAGAATGGTATCGATCCCACTGAGATCCGGCTGCATGAAGACCTGCTCCACCTCCCGGTGATCTCCGGCCGGACCATCCGGGAGAACCAGCCCCCCGCAACCGGCGGGTTCCGGTTCCTCTCCATCGGATGGGGGGATCTCTTCACCATCCAGGAGACGAGCGGGACAAGCGGCGTTCCGAAGAGCTTCTTCCTTACCTGGGACGACTGGAAACGGTACGCGGAGAAGTACACGCGGAGCTTCGTCTCGCAGGGGTTCGGGCCCGGGGACCGCGTTGTGGTTTGTGCTTCCTACGGCATGAACGTGGGGGCAAATACCATGACGCTCTCCGCCCACCGGATCGGGATGACGGTCATCCCGTTCGGCCGGTGCGACTTTGCTCCGCGGGTGATCACGAGCTACCGCCCGACCGCTATCGTCGGCAGCGTCTTCAAGCTCCTCCGCCTTGCCCGGCGGCTCTCGGCTGAAGGGATCGATCCGCAGGAGACTTCGATCCAGCGCCTGGTAGTAGGGGGCGAGAGCTTTGCCGGGGAATCCCGTGCGTTCCTCGCCGAATTGTGGGGATGCCCGGTGTACAACACCTACGGCAGCACCGAAGGGACGATGTGCGGGGAGTGCACCGCCTTCTCGGGACTGCATGTTCCCGAAGATCTCGTCCATCTCGATATCTACGACCCGCAGCTGGAGGACTTCGTGAGCGACGGGA
The DNA here is from genome assembly GCA_035622795.1 of Methanoregula sp. GTDB lineage: Archaea > Halobacteriota > Methanomicrobia > Methanomicrobiales > Methanospirillaceae > Methanoregula. The sequence goes on from DASPUR010000131.1 coordinate 20,175, forward strand.
ATTCGGGCAGGGCGGTGCTTACCACGCTGCTGCCGGAGGGGGCACGGGCGGGGACCCTCCTCCTCAACTACGACACCGAGGATACGACCACGGTCGTCTCCCGTGCGCAGTGCTCCTGCGGCCGGACTCACCTGAGAATTGCGAGCCCGCAGCGGGAATCGGAGACGTTCCGTATCTTCGGTGTCCCGCTGAACCGCGTCGAGATCGAGGCGGGGGTCTTCCAGCGGGAGAACATGGAGGTAATCACCGGCGAGTATGAGGTGATCCTGCAGGTCGGGGAATCGTCCGGCAGGGTAGTGCTGCGGCTCGCCCTCGAATGCCCGGAACCGGAAGCGGTCGATCGCAGGGCGGTGGAAGAGCGTTTCACCAGCTATCTCACCGGGAAGCGGCGGGATCTCGCGAATCTCCTCGCGGAGAATGTGCTCCGGATAGAGTTCGCCTTCGTCCGGCCCGGCGAGCTGGAACTGTACCGGACCCGGGGCAGGCCAAAGCGCCTCACCGACCGCAGGGCCGCCGGGTGATCGGCGGTTAACCTCTTGAGGGGCGGGGGGACCGGGAGCCTTTCGCCCGACTCCCTGCAACGAGCCGTTCCGCAGCGGCGACCGCCTCCCTGGCATCCCGTGCGTACGCATCGGCACCGATCTGTCGCCAGAGCCCGCGGGCGACCGAAAACGGGTAGCCGCCGACTACGATCTTCACGTGCGCAGTTTCCGGATCCGCACGGAGTGCACGGATAAGATAATAGAGCGCAGGGAGGTGGGATACCATCGTGCAGGAGAGGGCAACGACCGCCGCCCGCCGGGCACGGACCAGCCGTAGGAGGCTTGCGGCGGGAGTGTCCGGGCCGGTATAGTATGCCGTCCAGCCCTCCATCCCGAAGAAGTCCGAAACTATCCGGATGCCGATCCCGTGCCGGTCCCCCTCGACCGATGCCGCCACGACGGTTTTCTCGTGCGAACCGGAGGCTGGCCCGCTCGTGCGGAGCGCAGCCTCGCGGAGCCGCCCGATCTCTGAATCTATGAATGCGGTGATGACGTGCTCCTCAGCTACCCCCAGGCGCTGGATCAGCCACAGCCTCCCGGCCTCCGCAAGGACCGGCTGGAAGAGGCAGAGGCAGATATCCTCCACGGAAGTGCCGGCGGCAACTGCATCGTCGACAATCCGACGGGCCGCCGGCAGGTCGCCGCCGGTAAGGGCAGCAAGGAGGGCATGCGCCTCCCCGGCGAGCGGCGCCCCGTCATCAATGCAGGAGACCGGGATCGCCGGATCGCCCTTCACGGAGGCTATCCCTTTCCGGAGGATTGCGTCTGCATCGCGGCGGATATCCTCCGGAAGATCCGTACGGAGTACATCCCGCAGGGCTACGAATCCTGCGGAAACGTACCCGTGTGGGAGGTGGCGTACTGAAAAGAAGACCTGCGCCCGCCGGGCATAGTCGGCAAGGAGCGCCGGGCTGCCGGCGGCGAGGGATTCCCGGAGCACGACGAGATGATCCCGGAGATCCTCCCGGGCCCGGGCCCGCTGGTACGGGCTTGCGTTCCGGAACAGGCCGGGCTGCTGTTTTTGGAGCCGGTCGTACGCCTTCCCGGCGAGGGCAGGGATGTCGATCTGCAGCGGACGGTAGGGCCTGGTTCCGGTAACGGGCTCTCCATGGGATGGCAGTGCGCCTTTCCCGGGAGGGCGGGGGTTGGTCCGGTGCCGGCGTTCACTCATGATATCCCGGTCACCGGTTGATATGAACGACCTTTGCCGGCGGGAACCCGTTGAAGTATGTGGACGAGGCGTGGGAGTAGGCGCCGATATTTTCCGAGTACACGAGGTCGCCGATCTCGAGTTCCGGCAGTTCGGCAGAGAGCGTGATCGTGTCGAAGGCGTCGCAGGTGGGCCCGAAGACCGCGGAGATCTGGGTCTCGCCCGCCCTGAACGGGAGGACCGGGTAGTTGGTGTGGTCGAATACCTGCCCCGAGTAGGTATGGTACACGCCGTCATTGATGTAGTACGAGGGCTTCCCGTCCCGGAACGCCTTGCCGACAACCTTCGCGACCACCGAGCAGGCATTTGCGACGAGGAACCTCCCGGGCTCGGCGAGGATCTGCATGTCGTCCGAAAAGAGGCGGCTGAGCTCGGCGTTCAGCCGCTCGGCGAGGGCCTCGAACGACCTGACCTCCGGGTGGTATTTCACCGGGAAACCGCCGCCGATGTCGAGGATTTTGATGCACTTGCCGGTCCGGGTCTCGGTCTCGCTGATGATGTTTGCCGAGATCTCGAGCGCGGTGACATAGTTCTCGAAGTTCGTGCACTGGCTCCCGACATGGAAACTCAAACCCTCCACTTCGAGGCCCATGCCGAACGCGGCCTCGATCAGGTCGACGGCCTCGCCCGGGTCCGCCCCGAACTTGGAGGAGAGCTCGACGACCGAGCCGGTGTTCGGGACCCGGAGACGGAGGACGAGGCCGGCGTGCGGGGCATACTGCCGGATCTTTTTGAGTTCCTCGATATTGTCGAACGTGACGAGCGGCTTGTAATGGTCGAGGGCTTTTAGCGTCTCGATGGGCTTGATCGTGTTCGCGTAGATGATCTTGTCCCAGATCCAGTCCTGCCGCTCCTTGTCCGGCATGCACTTGATGTTCTCGTACACGATCATGAACTCGGGCATCGACGCGACATCGAAACTGCAGCCCATGTCAAAGAGGGTCTTCACGATCTCCGGGTTCGAGTTGGCCTTGACCGCGAAGTACACCTGGATCCGGGGCAGGTGCTCCCGGAACTCCCGGTAGTTGTTCCGGATCTGCTCGTGGTCCACGACAAAGATCGGCGTGCCATGCTCCCTGGCGAGTTCCTGCAGGAGTTCCTTTCCTGCCGGACCGAGGTGGTGGACGCCACTGTCATGGTCGTCCCAGAGTTTCGTCTTCTTCCCTTCCGCTGTCACGTTTGCCATTATTGTGTGATATGCTCGCGGGATAAGAAGGTTTTCGCCGGGGGAGAAGAGAAATGAATTTGTGAGGATGCCACGGGCGCTCGGGGCTCGAAACCTGCGGTTTCGAAGACTGAGGGTCTTCTCAGGCACCTGGTCCTGCGGACCAGTCACCTTCTCAAATCAGCCTCGATGCGAGGCCGATATCTGCCGACCCTCGCCCCGTGGAGCATTACGGTATAAAGTCCGATAAAGGTAATTGAACCCGCCGCGGGGCACCCTTCGGGGCGGCCTTCACTTACCGGAATACCTGGGTATTGATGAAGAATTTTCGCATGCAGACTATGCTCCACGGGGCGAGTCCCGACGAGGCGGCGAGCACCCGTGGCTTTCTCGCAATATTGAAGCTGGATCGGTAAAACGTTTGTAAAAAAAAATCCGTCTCACTGCACGAACAGGAAGTTCTTGAACTGCCAGACATCTTCCACATCGCAGGCATTGGACGGGTTCTCCTTGAAATAGATCTGCCGGTTCTTCAGGGGCGTCCAGTCCGAGGGACCCGAGTGGAAGGTCCCGAGGTACGGCTTGGCGATGTCGAGCACGAACTCGTGGGGGAGATCGTCAGGGAGGCAGAACCCGCGCTTCGGGTTCTCGATCATCCACATGACCGCGGTCACGACCCCGAGCGCGACCTGCACGGTGGTCGCGTTCTGGCCGGGGGCGAGCGTCTTTGCCTCCTCGATGGAGAGGTTGCTCCCGGTCCACCACGACTTGTACGGGTGGCCCATCAGGAGGGCCCCGAGGATGTCCGCCCCCGAGATGATCTCCCGGTCGTTGAGGATCCGGAGCTTCGGCTGGAGTTCGTAGTTCCGGCCCCTGAGCTCGTGGAGCGAGGCGACCGTGGCATCGCAGGGCAGGTATGCGTAATGGACGGTGGGCCGGTAGATGGCCTTCCCGTCCTTCCAGACCGTCCACCGGTCGGAGATGCCGAATGCCTCTCCGTGCCGGATCACCATCCCCACGATCTCGTGGTTCGGGAGCCAGGACCGGACCCAGGTATTGATCCCCATCCGGGCGAGGAGGATCTCGTTCTTGGGCCCCACCGGGGGAACATATGCATTGTCGGGCAGAGTCTTCTCGTGCGTACCCCATCCGATCTCGGCCGGGGCGGTCCCCTCTTCCCGAAGTCCTTCGATGCACCACGTGCCCACGAACTCATCCACTTTCTTGGGCGAGCGCGAGATCTGGGTATCCCGCTCGGAGCAGTGGATGACCCGGATGCCGGTCTCCATCGCAAGATCCGCGAAGTCCTGGTCCTTTATGAGCTTCTTCATCCGGGCCGGGTCGGGGGCGAGCCCGTCTTCGATCATCTTCTTCGCGATGTCGAAGAGACCCTGCCGGGCGAAGTGGGAGATGAGCCCGGGGTTCGCCCCGTGGTCCACCACGCAGGTCGGGCCGTCGTGCCAGTCCTTGGTCAGCTCGTGGAGTTTCATCTGCCGGAAGTACAGCGTCTTCTCGTACGGGCTTGCCGTGAACTTCTCCGCATCGGGGTCCCAGGCTTCGACCGAGGTGTTGACGTACAGGACATTGTGTTCGTGGCACCACTGGACGAGCTCGCAGCAGTCGATGTTCCACGCGAGGTCGATGAGGAGCCCGCCGTCCGCGAGGTACTCGCCCAGGATCTGCCCGAGGGTCTCGTGCGTGACCTTCTTCTTGAAAAACCGCAGGCCCCGGGCGGTGTACGCCTTGAGCTCGGAGGCCTTGTCCTTGAAATCGATGATCGTTATGTTCTCAAGCGGTATGGTAACGTGTCTGAGGAGGATCGGGAGCGTGCACTTGGCAACCGCCCCGTACCCGATGATCAGCACCCTGTTTTTGAACTCCAATCCTGCCTCCGGTCGCTGGCAGACACCGTTGCCTGCCCTTCACCAGAAGTATGTCGCTGATTCATTATATGCCTGACGTGAAACCGCCGATGGTCCGCTTCCTTTCCACCGCAAAAAGGTCTATAAAAAAAGCCCCGACGCCTTTTTGCGGTTCCGCAACCCTGAAAAAGGCCGTACCTGATGCGAAGCGGACTAAAATGGTGTGCCCTTTAGCGTTTTTCCTGCCGGGCGAGATTGAAGAGCATGGTCATGCCCACGATGATCGTCGCGATCCCGGCGAGGGCGAGGATGATGCCCACTCCCTCACCGAGCCGGGAGGCCGAGAGGAGACCTGCCGCTATCAGGACTGCCGCGACCAGGATCACGATAACCGGCCCCATCACCGCTTCTGCCAGGATTTCACCCCAATATGCGTAATGGTGTTAGCTGATCAAGCATATTAACCGTTTTTGTTTTTTTATAAGAACGGACCGCCTGCGGTCCCTGAAACGGACAGGAGCAGTCGGGCGCGGTCGGATCCGGCCAGTTACTTCCTCTCCTCCCGCAGCCCGGCGTGTGCATCCCGGAACCGGACGAGTTCGTCGCAGAACTCCCCGAGGTACTCGTCCATCGAGAGGCTCCCCTCCTGGAACGTGCACTCCTCCTCTTCGATGATCTTCTCGATCCGTTCCCGCGAGGGCAGGATGAGATCGATCTTCACCCCGGCCCTGGCCGAACCCCGGATGAGCGACTCGCGGAAGAGGCCGAGGCAGTAGGCGATCCGGTACGTGTACGTCTCCCGCGTCTTCTCCAGGTATCCCGCCACCCGGTCCGTCTCGATTTCGAGGAAATCGTCGAGCACTTTCTGGTCCTGGCATTTCCCGAGCATGTACTTGTAATGGGCGTAGGGGTACATCTCCTCGAGCTCCTGCGGTACGATCCCGCAGGTACCGAAGACAACGATATGGTACAGGGACGGATCGAGGACC
>DASPUR010000132.1:0-5894 GCA_035622795.1 Methanoregula sp.
CTCATCGCCAGCGCTATGTACCCGGGAACCTGATTACCAGCTATAACCGCACAGGAGGTGAGCGAAAAATGTTTGACTGGAATGTATTCCTTAACATCATCATCGCGATTCTCCAGGCCATTCTCCATGTGCTGCCCGCATAGGGGCGGCAGAGGGATGCCGGGAGGGCCCCGGAAGGGATCCTGCCCATCCGTGGGTCCCGGAAAAAATAGCTCTCCCTTTTTTCTTCCGTAAGCGGTGAGTGAAATTTTTTTTTAAGTTAACGGCACGGTTATTCCGCGTAAAACCGACCGGAATCAATGGAACCTGAACCTGCCACCAGCACCACCGGTCCCGTCCCGGCCTGCTGTGTCGTCTTTGTCCTGGTCGTACTGTTCTTTCTCGTATCCGGTTTAGCTGCACTCGCGTACAGGGCGGTCGTCGCCCGGCGCAGGAAAAAACCGGGTGCTTCTCCGGCCGGCCAGGACGATCGGGTACAATAACCGTGCGTCTTGTTACCGGCCGCCCGCCGGCATCGCGGTCTGCCCCGCGGTCTGGCCGGGGTGCACCTTCTCGAGCATCGCAAGGGACTCCCGGATGAACGCGGGGATATCGGCCGGCATCCTGCTCGAGACGAGGTTCCGGTCGACCACGACGTCCTTGTCCACGTACTCGGCACCGGCGTTCTTGATGTCCTGCACGATCGATTTCCACCCGGTGACCCACCTGCCTTTCAGGACCTGGGCCGTGATGAGGAGCTGGGGGGCGTGGCAGATGGCAAAGACCGGTTTTCCGGCTGCAAAGAACTCCTGCACGAACCGGACCGCGTCCTCGTCGACCCTGAGCTTATCCGGGGAGTAGCCGCCGGGGATGAAGAGGGCGTCGAAGTTTTCGGCCGAGACCTCTTTGAGCGCCCGGTCGATCTTTGCGAGGGCCCCGTGCTCGCCCCTCACCTGCACCCCCGCTTTCAGGCCGACCAGCGTAAGCTCGTGGCCTGCGGCCCGGAAGGCCCGTGCGGGGCGGTCGTATTCCACATCCTGGAACATGTCCGTGATGATGACTGCAATGCGGGACATGGCGCCCCCATGGGGGGGCGGAGGAGATGAGGGTTTGGGTGGACGGCCAGTGGTCCATCCGGGCTCCCTGCCATGACCATTCGATTTTCCGAAATTCGGGGAATAAAAGCAAAATATCTATTTAACTCTCCGAAAAATAATTTTTTATGATGGATTCCGGGTTTGTGAAGATCGTGGCAGGATGTTTTATCGGGGCCGTGTTCATCGGAATTGGCGGGATTTCAGGGATTCTTTTTCCCGGGTGGACGGGTTTGTACGCATTCGCAGGTTTCGGTGGTATCGGGATTATCGTCCTCGGCTATTGCGCTCTTCGGATTAAACGGGAGATCATCGATCCGCAGCCGGCGCAGGCATAGGTAAAGCCGGTAACGATCGGGACCGAAAAATAATTCTGGCGCTCAGGGGGCCTTGCGGCAGGGGCAGATGACCGGGGAAATTCCCGGACCTGTTACCCTGAGCCTTGTGGTCTCCGGAACCGGTAGTCCTCGGCAGGCACGCGGATCTCGAACCGGGCGCCTTTCCCGGGGAACCCGGTCTCGGCTATCGTCATGCCGGTGATCGCGAGGATCTCCCGGACGAGGAAGAGACCGAAACCGGTGTTCTTCCCGAACCCTTTCGAGAAGATCCGGTCCTTGTCCTCCACGGCTACCCCTTCCCCGTCGTCCCCGACCGTGAGCACCAGCTCGTTCCCCCGGTCCTCGTACGCGAACCGGATGGTGCTGACATGGCCGCCGTGCCGGATCGCGTTGTCGATCAGGTTGTACACCACCTTCACGAGGAGCGGGTCGGCAAAGATCTCGAGATAGCCGAGGTCGTCGGCGATCCTGATGTTCCCGGTCCCCAGTTCGCGGCCGGCCCGGGCGACGATGGCAGAAAGGCCCTGCCAGGCGGGGGAATGGACGCCGAGCTCCTGGTAGTCCTTCGTGAACTCGATCTGCTCGGAAAGCATGGTCGTGATCTCGTCGATCTTCCGCAGGAAGTCCGAGACCGCCCCGGGGTCCTTCGCGACCCGTGCAAGCTCGATGTACCCCATGAGGACCATGAGCTTGTTGTGGATATCGTGGCGCGTGATCGAGGAGAGGAGGTTGAGTTTCTCCCCCGCCTTCCGGAGGGCCGACTCGGCAGTAATCCGGTCGGTTACGTCCCGGATGATCGAGACGAGGCCGGCTGTTTTCCCTTCCGGGCCGGTGAGTTTAGAGGAACTGATCTCCGCGTAGAACCTGCTCCCGTCTTTCCGGTGGAGGGGGTAGAGGGCCGGGGGGGCCATCTGCATCCCGCTCTGCATGAACCGCCGGACGGCAAGACCGACGTCTTCGCGTTTTTCCGGTACGATCCAGTCGAGGAGGGAGGTTTTGAGCGCCTCTTTTTCCGAAGAGAGGCCGAACATGGAGAGCGAGGCCGGGGACACGTAGCTGATGATGCCTTCGGCGGTGGTGAGCACGATCGGTTCCGGGGACATCTCGAAGATGGTCCGGTGGATCATCTCGGACTGCCGGAGGGCCTCGTCCGCTTTTGCCTGGTCGGTGATATCGATGAGCGAGGCCACGCTCCGGTCCGATCCCGGGATCATCCCGACCGTGATGCGGACCGCCCTCACCCTGCCCGACCGGTTGACAATCGACGACACGTAGTCCCGGGGGGCCTCCCCGCCCTTTTCCCGGCGTGCGTGGTGCCACGCGACCATCCTTGCGCGCTCCGGTTCCGGGACAAGGTCGGGCCAGCGCATGTTCCCCTCGATCATCTCCCGCGGGTACCCGAAGAGGCGCTCCGACTCCCCGTTCGCGAGCCGGATGGTCGTGTCGCTGTCGATGACGACCATCGCGGTCCCGGTATTTTCAAAGACCGCCCGGTAGTACGCCTCCCGCTCCTTCAGGAGCTGTTCCTGCTCCCGGAGCGCAATGAAGTTCCTCTTGAGTTCCTCCTCTGCCCGGGCGGCGGAGACGGCCACCCCGAGCCGGTGGGCCAGCTCCGCGAACTGGGCCTTCACGTCGCCGCCTTTCTGGAGGTAGAACGTAGCCCCGTTGTTGATGGCCTTGACCGCGATCTCCTCGCGGCCTTTGCCGGTGAAGAGGATGAACGGGACGAGGGGATCGGTGCTCCGCACCTGCTTCAAAAATTCGATCCCGTCGGTGACCGGCATCTGGTAATCGGAGACGATAGCGTCGAACCGGCAGGAAGCGAGGAGTGGCCCGGCCTCGGCAACAGACACCGCGGTCGTTACGGAAAAACGCTCCGTTTTCTCGAGGAACATCTTGGTGACTTCGAGAAGAGCGGGCTCATCGTCAACGTAGAGGACAGAGATGGATCGGGGATCCGGCATTTGTCGATTAAAACGTCAACCTCTGCGCTTTTAATGCTTGGTAAATCAGCAATTGGCCCTGCGGATGCACACGGGATATCGCATCGGGGGGCTTCTTTGCCGAAAAAAGCGTCCTGGTCTTCCCGGAGTGGCAGTGGGACAGGAGGGATCACAGTTTTTTTAGAAAAGAGCAGTGGTCCGGCCGGCCTTTCCCCGGGACCGTTCCGGCGGGGGCGGCCCTGCCGGAACCCCCACAATGATGTATTTATGCTTCGGGAGGACATACATATCAAGGCAGATTTATCCCAGTTTTAAGGCTATTGCAGGGAGGTTTTTATGGCAGCACCAATGCAGCAGATGGACCAGCGTGAACTGATGACGCTCCAGCATTACCTGAAGGAATACGGCCAGCAGTCCGAGGTCTTCGTCCAGCAGCTGGAGCTCCTGGAGAACGGGAGGATGGAGGCGCTCGCCGCCATCGAGGCGCTCGAGGGGATGCAGGCAACGGATGACGGGACCGTCCTCCTCCAGATCGGCGGCGGCGTCAGTGTCCGGGCGAAGCTCGTGGAGCCGGAGAAGGTCCTCATCAGCATCGGGGCCGAGGTCGTGGTCGAGCGGACCAACAAGGACGCCATCGAGTACCTCCGCGAGCGGATCATCGAGATGGAAGCCTCCCAGAAGAAGGTCTCGGAAACTCTCGAGAAGCTCCAGGCCCAGATGACCGAGATCAACCGGCGCCTCGAGCAGGGATACCAGCAGGCGGCGGGTCCCGGGCAGATGGCCGAATAACCGTTATTTAGAACAGGAGAACGCGGATGTTTTCGGGGCTGAAGGAAAAACTGAAGGCCGCACGGGAACGGCTCGGCAGCAGCATCCAGGCGGCTGTCGGAGCCCCGGCGGCCCCGGGGGAAGGGAATGTTCCTCCGGTACCCGCCGGCAGGCCTGCGACCGGCCGGGACGCTGATACGGCTGCACCGGCGGCCTCTCCCGCTCCTTCCCCCGCCGCAGCCCCGGCGACCCCTTCATCCGGCCCGGGCTTTGTCGACCGCGTCCGCGTCCTCATCACCGAGCGCGAACTGATCGTCTCCGAGAAGAATATTGCCGACGCCCTCTCGGAACTCGAGATGACGCTCCTCGAGAGCGATGTCGCCCTCCCGGTCACCGATGCCATCATCGCCCATGTCCGTGCCGGGCTCGTCGGCCGGCACCGGAAGATCGGGGAGTCCGTGGACGATCTCGTCTTCGAAGCCCTGAAAAACGCCCTCCTCGACGTCCTCGGGAAAGGCTTCGACCTGAAAGGGTACATCGATACCCATGAGCGCCCGGTGCGCATCCTTTTTACCGGCGTGAACGGGACCGGGAAGACGACCACGGTCGCAAAGATCGGGGCGTACCTCAAGAAACAGGGATATTCCGTGGTAATCGGGGCAGGCGATACCTACCGGGCCGGTGCCATCGAGCAGATCGGCGTGCACGCTGAACGGCTCGGGATCAAGATCATCCAGCACCAGGAAGGCGCCGACCCCTCCGCGGTCCTCTTCGACACGGTCCAGTACGCCCAGTCCCACAAGATCGATGTCGTCCTCGCCGACACGGCAGGACGGTTCCACAACAAGTCCAACCTGATGAACCAGCTCGACAAGATCCGGAGGGTGATGAAGCCGGACCTCATCGTGTACGTGGACGAGGCGGTGGCGGGGAACGATGCGGTCACGCGGGCCGCCGAGTTCGACCGGACGGTCGGGGCCGATGCCGTCGTCCTCACGAAAGCCGACATGGACTCGCGGGGCGGGGCAGCGATCTCGATCGCCCATACGATCGGAAAGCCCCTGATGTTCCTCGGGGTCGGGCAGTCCTACGAGGACATTATGCCGTTTGATCCAGAGCAGGTGGTTTCGGAGCTGCTGGGGGAGGCCTAAACGATATGCTCGATACCCTCTCGACCTCGCTCAAGGACGCGCTCAAGAAACTTGCCGGGAAGACCGTGGTCGACCGGGCAGCAGTCGACGAGCTGATCAAGGACCTCCAGCGGGCGCTCATCTCGTCCGATGTCAACGTGAAGCTCGTGATGGAGCTCAGCAAGGCCATCCGCACCCGCGCCCTTGACGAACAGCTCGCGAAGGGGACGAATGTCCGCGAGCACGTCCTCCGGATCGTGTACCAGGAGCTCGTCCGGCTCGTATGGGCATCGGCAGACGTCCGGCTCGAGCCTCAGACGATCCTGATGGCCGGCCTGCAGGGCAGCGGCAAGACGACGACGACGGCAAAGCTCGCCCGGTATTTCCAGAAGAAGGGCCTGAAAGTCGGGGTCATCTGTGCCGACACGTTCCGGCCGGGTGCCTACGACCAGCTTGCGACGCTCTGCACCAAGATCAACGTACCCATCTTCGGCGACCCGAAGGCGACCGATGCCCGGCAGATCACGAAGGACGGTCTTGCCGCCCTGAAGGACCAGGAGCTCATCATCGTCGATACCCAGGGCCGGCACGCGCTGGAGCCCTCGCTCATCCAGGAGATCATCGACCTCAACGCGATCACGA
>DASPUR010000133.1:0-3137 GCA_035622795.1 Methanoregula sp.
GCCGTCCAGTTCGTTATCAGGGACATATCGGAACGGAAGACCGCTGCCGACGAGCTCCTGCTCAAGAACCGTCTCCTCAACAGCGCCAATGAGGAGCTCAGCCGGCTCAACCGGGAACTGACGGCAACGCAGGGCAAGCTGGAGCAGAACCTCGCTGCGCTCTCGCAGAGGGAGCAGGAACTCTCCTTAAACGAGGGGCGCCTGAAAGAAACGCTCGCCGAAAAAGAGATCCTCCTCTCCGAGATCCACCACCGGGTCAAGAACAACCTGACGGCGTTCATCTCGCTCCTGAGCCTCGAAGGTTCATACGAGGAATCGGCGGCGGGACTCGCCCTGAAAAAGGACCTCCAGAACCGGGCGCGGACCATGGCGCTCATCCACGAGACGTTGTACAGGACCCGGCAGTATGCGGATGTGGACATGGACGTGTACCTGAATACGCTGGCCGAGCAGGTCGTGGGTTCGTACAGTTCCGCCCGGACCGTGAGGACGATCGTCGATGCGAAGGGGATTACGCTCGACCTTGCCCGGGCAACGCCTATCGGCCTGATCGTCAACGAGCTCCTGACCAATTCCCTGAAGTACGGGTTCCCGCTCGAAGAGACCGCTGCACGGCTGGACCGGAACGATCCCTTCACCATCGGGATACACATGACAAAGGAAGAGGGGACATTCCTCCTGAAGGTCGCCGACAACGGGGTCGGTCTCCCTCCCGGGTTTGATATCACCAGGACAAAGACCCTCGGCCTCAAGCTCGTGAACTTCCTCGCAAAACACCAGCTCCGTGCAAATACTGAAATCTCTGCAGCGGGCGGAACGGAATTTGTGTTCCGGTTTAAGGAATAATCCCGGTTCTAATTTTTTTGCAACCGATCACATACCGCCGGCATAATTATCCCCGGTGCCAAAACTCCTCAGGCAGGAGCATTTTACCATGAAGATCATCGCCATCCACGGGAGCCCCCGGACGATCCGGAGCACGACCCGGACACTTGCGGCGCTCGTTCTCGAAGGGGCCGCGGCTGCCGGCGCAGAAACCGAGATGATAGATCTCACCGACTACGGGGTTACCCCTTGTACCGCGTGCGACGCCTGCCTGCTCAACGGGGTTTGCGTCCACGAAGACGGGGTTTCGGATATCGTCGCACGGATAAAGGAGGCGGACGCAATCGTCCTTGGCTCCCCGGTGTACATCGACAACGTTTCCGGCCAGATGAAGATCTTCTTTGACCGGCTCGCAGATGCTATCCATTTCCAGACCCTGGCAGGAAAATACGGGTGCAGCGTAGCGACCACCCACGAATCCGGGGGGGACGAAGTCACCGCGTACGAGGACCACGTGCTCAACTACCTCGGGATAGTCTCGGTGGGCAGGCTCAGTGTCGCGACCGCCGGGGAAGCTTCCGCAGTGGACGCCGTGGCGGCGGCGGCACGCGGGCTCGGCGAGAAACTTGCAGCAGCGGCCACGGGCGGTTTTTCCGACCCGGCCCAGGAGGCGGTCATCGCCGGTAACCGAGGGTATTTCCGGGCAATCGTGGAAGAGAACCGTGACGTGCGGCCCGAGGAGTACGAGCGCTGGGTGCGGATGGGATGGATCCGGTGAGATGCGGCCGGGCAGCCGGAAGGGATGATCGCGGGGGCCGCGGCGGGCGGTTTACGGGATCCCGCTGCGGGGATTTTATGAGGCGTTGTCTGTGATCCTCCCGCGGTCCTTCTACGAACGGGACGCTATAACGGTCGCAACGGGGCTCCTCGGCTGCTGCCTCGTCCACCGCGAAGACGGTTTTGTCACGGCAGGCAGGATCGTGGAGACCGAGGCTTACCTGCAGGGCGACCCGGCTGCCCACTCGTTCCGGGGCAGAACGCCGCGTACCAGCGTTCTCTTCGGCCCTCCCGGCCACGCGTATGTGTACTTCGTGTACGGGATGCACTGGTGCATGAACGTCGTCACCGGGACGGGAGAGGACCGGGGGGCGGTACTCCTTCGGGCGCTCGAACCGGTGGAAGGGATACCCGCAATGGAAGAGCGGCGGAAGACAAAGGAGCTCCGCCTGCTCTGCAGCGGTCCGGCACGGCTGGCACAGGCACTCGCGATCACCGGTGAGTTCAACGGCTCCTCGCTCCTCACCGGGCCTCTACGGATCGTATCAAAAGACCATTCACCGGTTGACGGTACCCGGGGTACCGAAGAGATCGTGCAGACGACCCGGGTGGGGATCTCGAAAGCGCAGGACAAGCCGTACCGGTTCTACCTTAAAAGAAGCCAGCACGTTTCGCGCCGGTAAAGCGGGGCTGGTGCGAAGCCGGTCTTTGGGGAACGGACGTTTTTCAGAGAATAAAGACCCTCCCCGGAGAACCCGGTGCATTCGTGGGCGATCAAAAAACGGAAAAAAAACTAGTATCAGTCTGCAGACGTATCGGGCCTAAACTCCTTCCGGAAAATGCAGGTACATAGATTGCAGAGCAATCCGGCCCGGCCCGGAAAACCGGTTCGTGATAATGTTCATGCTCGCGAGGAGCCCGGTTGATAATGATTGCATATTGGTCTCCATTTTTACACCCGGATCTTTGTACAGCCATCCACCGGGCTCGACATCGATCTGTTCTCCCGGACCGAGGTTTTTCTCGAATACATTCCCGTATCCGTGGAGCCAGAGGATTCCTTCGCCGGTTGTGCACCGGAACTTGTCTATCCAGAACCCTGTCCCGCCAAACATCATATTTGCGAAACCTTTCACGCGCTCGTAACTGTAGTCCACGTTTCCTGTTGCCGCAAGGAACTGATGTTCACGAACATCAATCTCCTGACCGGGTTTCATGTGGAGGCCAAAAACATGTCCCGGTCCGTCACGGCTGAATGCGATTTGCCCTGGACCGGTTGCCTCAGTCACGAAGATCTGCATCCCCGCGATCATGCGTTTGACCGCACCTTTCATGGGGCGGACGGCGATAACAATCCCCGTGTCTTTCCAGAGGAGGATGTGGTGTTCGAAAAAAATCTTCTGCCCCGGTGACAAATCGATGGTGAGTGCCGGGACGAGTTCGCCCTCTGAGTGGTACGAGTAACCGGCATAGGTTTCGGCCGGTGAACTTGTTTGCAACAGTTTTGGTCTTTCCATGAATTTTCCCCGAAGGTA
>DASPUR010000134.1:0-5298 GCA_035622795.1 Methanoregula sp.
CGGCCGCGAGCGCCTCACCGATCTTCCCCCCGACGAGAATTGCTTCCCTTTCGGGGAAGAGAAGCCGGGAATACTTAAGACCTGTCCTCCCGGTGGTCAGGACCGGGTTCCGTGCAGCTGCAATCCGCTCCATGACCGATTCTGTCAGGTGGTCGTCCCACGGTTCAACGAAACCGGTTGTTCCGAGAACCGATATCCCCCCCATGACCCCGACTTTCTGGTTGAGCGTCCCCCGCGCGACCTCCGCCCCGTCCGGTGCACTGATCGTGACGGTAACCCCGTCGATACCCGTGCATTCCATCGCTTCGCGGATCGCGGATTCAATGCATTCCCGTGCCGGAGGGCTGATGGCAGGTTCGCCTTTCCGGAAACGGGAGGTATCCCGCCCGAACCTGCCTATGCCGTTACCGGCTATCAGGGTCATTCCCGTGCCCCCGGGGACGGCTTCTGCAACAAATTCTATCCCGGATGTTGCGTCCCCGGGATAGTCTCCGGAAAATTTCCTGCAGGAAGCCCTGCCCGATTCGCCCGTTACCGAAACCCCTGCAACGAGCCCGCACGGCAGTTTCAGGTCAACAAAATCTGTGCTGCCCTTCAAGGAAAGGACGGCGGCTTTACCGGCAGCGGCAGCGGTTGTTCCGGTCGTAAATCCTCTCAGGAGCACGGTTCCGGATGCGGTGAGGACCGCAAGACCCCCTTTTACCAGCTGCAGCTTGTCCTGTTCCCTGCATCTTCCTGCCCATTCCGCCGGATACTCAAATCCCGTGACCGGATCTCTCATTGCCGGAACCTTCGATGTGGATCGTGATGCACTCGTTGATCGCTGCAACCGCGACCGGCGTCCCCCCCCGGGTCCCTTCGGTCGATATGGAAGGGATATCCATCGTCCGGAGGAGCGCTTTGGACTCAGCGGCGTTCACAAACCCGACCGGTGCCCCGATTACAACGGAGGGACGGATACCATGATTCACCATGTCGCACAGCGTGAGGAGTGCCGAGGGGGCATTGCCGATAACCACGACAGAGTCCTGAAGGCGGTCCCGGAGAGCGAGGAATCCGGCTGAGCTCCGGGTAATTCCGCGGTCAAGGGCGATCCCGCTCCCGAAATCGAGAGCACAGAGTATTTCGCAGCGGTGTCCCTTTTTCTGGATACCGGCCTGGACCATCCGGATGTCCACGATGATCGGGGCCCCGGCACTGATGGCGGCAAGGGCCGCTGGGACCGGGTCGTGGCAGAACCTCATCAGGCCAGCCATGGCAAAATCACCCACTGCCACCGAACACCTCTGGCGTATCCGGTCTTCGGGCCCGGAATTCCCGATCATTTCGCGGGCAAGTGTCCTCGAAGTCTTCGAGATCTCGTACGCTTCTCGTGTCTCTGCCCCGGGATCAATATAGGTACTTGCGGTGGTATCCCCGTGGCGTGATGATTCCTTTGACATCGTCCCCCATCCTCCAGATCCTGCTCTCGGTTCCCCCGATGATCACCGTCGTATGCATATCGACCGATTCTTCAACCCGGTCGATCTCGCCAAGCGTGGTGATGATAGTCTCCTCGCCCTCGCGGAGTGCGTTCTTTACGATCGCGACCGGCGTAGTGTCAGGGAGATGCTTCCGTGCCTTCCCGATCGCCAGGGCGAAATTATGCGGCCGCCCCCTGCTTTTCGGGTTATAGAGGACAACCGGGATGCCGGTCGCGAAGATCGCATCGAGGCGCATCTCGATCACCTCGAGCGGGGTGAGGAGATCGGACAGGCTGACAACGGCAAAATCCCCGGAAAGCGGCGATCCTGCCCGGGACGCGGCAGCGTTGGCAGCAGTAACCCCCGGAACAACCTCGACATCGAGTATTTCGCCGGAATGCTCGAGAACCTCGAGGACGATGCTCGCCATCCCGTAAACGCCTGCATCCCCACCGGAAACAATCGCGACCGCATGGTTTTTTGCCAGCGAGAGCGCGCTCTTCGCACGCTCGACCTCCTTGCCCATCGAACTCCGGATCACCCGTTTTCCTTCGAGAAGAGGTCCTATGGGTCCGAGATAGGAATCGTTACCGATAATAATCTGTGCTTCCTGAATGACCTCCAGCGCCCGCCCGGTCATGTATTCCCGGCGGCCTGGCCCCAGCCCGACGATGGCAAGGCTCCCTTTCTCTGGTTCAGCGGGCGATGGCAATGGTGACTCTCCCGTACACATTCTTACCAAGGACAAGTTCTTTCCGTTTCGAGACGGCAAGGGCGCTCGGTTCGGCTACGCCCGGAAGCCCTATTTTCGTGGCTTTTGAAGGCGCGACGCCCGTGTGCCGGTGTAGTGTTTCGTCATCAAGGAATATTAAATTTCCAGAGAGCGAGCAGACCGCTTCGATGAGCCCGGCTTCCCCGGCCTTCTTCGCGGTCGTTGCATAGACCATCACTTCGCCCGGTTCTATCCCTGCATCCGCAAGCGCCTGGCTGACTGCCCCGGTAACTTCGTCAGCCCGGACACCCCGCCGGCACCCGATCCCGACCGAAAATTCACCTTTTTTCAGGAGGATGGAGACCTCCGGTCCCGCGATAACGATCGAAGGCCCCTGCACGGAATGGACCGGTACATCGGTGTCCAGCAGTGCTCCATTCACGAGACGGGTGGAGTCACGGTTTACAATATCGCATCCCGCCCGGTCAGCGATATGCTCCACCGAATCCCGGCCGGTTGCTTCCGTTGCGGTCGTGATGACCGGCTGGAGCCCCAGCCCGGCAAGTTCCCCGGCGAGCTCGTTCGCACCGTGATGGCCGCCGGTGAGGGGAATTGCATACCGGAAATCCGGGCTTACCACCACGACAGCGGGGTCTTTCCACTTGTCCTCAAGGAGCGGGGCTATCTTCCGTACCGCGATTCCCATCGACATCAGGACAACGATACGGTCAGCCTCCCGGAATGCTTCTGCGAATATACCGGGTCCGTATTCCCGGACTTCTCCGCCGAGATACTCTGCGATTCGTTGTGCACCGGCAATGAACCGTGGAAGTGCGATGACCCGGGTAACCGTCATGAATAAAGGTACGATTTTGTGAACCCCGCGGAACGGGGAAGGACAACTTCTCCGATGACCAGGAGTGCCGTGTGATCGATACCGGCTTCTTTCGCAAGAGCTGCTATGGTGCCGACATTCCCCCGGACGATCTTCTGGTCCGGCCAGGAGGCGTGATATACGACAGCTGCAGGGGTGTCGGGAGGACATTCGAGTTTCCCCGTAATCTCTGCGAGTTTTTCAGTGCCGAGGAAGATGACCATGGTCGTCCCGAGCCTCGAAATTTCCCGGATACAATCGCTCCCGAGCGTCTTTCCCGCGGGCCGGGTCACGACGAGGGAATCCGATACTCCCCTGAGAGTGAGCTGGGTCCCGAGGGCTGCAGATGCGGCAAAGAGAGACGAGACCCCGGGGACGATGGTGGCTCCCACCCCGCGTTTTTCGAGTTCGTCTATCTGTTCGACAATGGCGCCGTATAACGAAGGGTCGCCGGAGTGGAGCCGGACGACTTTCCGCCCTGCCTTCGCATGCTGCTCCATCACCGACACGATATCGTCAAGCTTCATCCCCCAGCTGTCGAGCGAGACCGGTGCTCCGGACCGGCGGACAAGATCCGGGTTCACCAGCGAACCGGCATAGATGAGAACATCTGCCTCTTTCAGGAGGCGCAATCCCCGGACGGTGATCAGGTCGGGATCTCCCGGCCCGGCACCAACAAACCACACGTTCGGCACCACGAATCTTCACCTCTTCGCGTACATGACGCTTAAGTAGTCGCTCCGCTCCGGAAGATCTTCTGTTTTGTAGATTTTCATATCCGGGAAGTACATCCTCTCCACGAGGATAAAACTGGAGTACCCGAGGCTCCTGAGCTCCTCTGCCTTTTCCCGCGGCTTTCGTACCTTTAAGAGAATACGGTTATCCGGTTCAGGCCCGTCAGAAACGATGAACCCCCCGTTCAGCGAGATACCTGCCGCCGCGGCAAAGGCAGTAATCGAACTTATCCCGGGCTCGGTGGAAAACGAAATGCCGGGATACTTCTCTGCCATCACGGCACAGAGCCGGGAGAAGGTGGAGAAGAAATTCGGATCGCCCAGAATCCCGAATACCGCGAGACCCCTCTTTGCGGCAGGTGCAATGGCATCTGCATTTTCCTCAAGGCACGTCCGGATCCGGCTTTCATCGTCTGTCATGGGAAAATCGAGTACAACGGCCTCCCGGTACGGGGCAACAAGATCGAACGCAATACGTCCGGGGACGAAAACAGCATCTGCTTCCCTGAGGAGGCGCACCGCACGCAGGGTAAGGAGTTCCGGGTTGCCCGGTCCAAGCCCAAGCCCGATTAGCATGACAATCCGCTCCCGACAATAATGTACACCGGATCGACCGGGCGGAACATGATGCTCCCCGCAATCCGGTGGGAACGGGCCGCCTGGACCTGGACTGCCTCGCGGAAGATCCCCAGCCGCATCATCGCCTCAACCGCAGTGTTGAGCGTACTGACCAGGACCGCGTTGATGACAATAGTTCTCCGGGTCTTTCCGGCAAGGATCGGAATTATCTCGCCAAGCTGCTTCGTACCCCCGAGAAAAGAGCAATCGTAGGTCTGGTCGGCGGAGAGGAACGAGAGGGCATCGGTGCAGGAAATCCTGACATTCCGTAACCCGGTCTTTTCGACTGACTCCGTTGCCGCACTAACGGCTTCCGGTCTCCGGTCTATCGAAAAAACAGTGCGGGCCTGCAGCCCCAGTGCAACAGTCACTTTTCCGGTTCCGCACCCCACTTCAAGAACAGTGTCCGTGTTCCGGAGGCCGAGCTTGTAGAGCGAGACTGCCATGATCTCGTCCTTGGTCGGACCGCCGGGAAGCCTCGGTGAGGGCATCTTCTCAACTTTTGTTGTGTTAAGGTATTAATGCTTGTTTTACCTGTTTTTCCGGCGAAACTATCCGGCAGAAATTTTTCAGTCAGGGATGCCTGTGATCCGGAATGTCAATGAAAACCAGGAAATGAATCCGGTTGTAAACCCGTTCCGGAGATAATGGTTCTCTTTTAAGGTGGATTCAGGTGAGGGGTTCACCGATTTAATGTCCGGGGTGCGGTGCGTTCGATGGCAAGAGCAGAACCTCCCGGAGGTCTGATCTCTATTAAAAAAACGTTCGTTGGGATTGATCCCGACTGAAGGATGAACGCTTATGGTAAACTGTTCTCCCTTTTCAAGGAGGAGGTTGGCATTTCCCTGCTGGTTCGCACCGCCGGTGACAGCCCATGTTCCCGGGGAAGTTGAAGAC
>DASPUR010000135.1:0-3028 GCA_035622795.1 Methanoregula sp.
ATCTCGTGTGCAGTGTACCGTGCAAAAAGACCGGGTCGTGGTCCCATCCCTGCATGCCACCGGATGAAAAGTTAACATCCTGATCGACACTATCATAAGAAGAATGTCGGTTCCTGCGAAAAAGACATCCCCGGAAAAATCAGGGCAGGCCGTTCCTGCAAGCCCCGCTGGGAACTACTCCCATGACCCTGGAAGTATCCGAAAATTCCGGCGGATGGTCCTTGACCACTACCGGGAACACGGCCGGAAGATGCCCTGGAGGGAAACTACTGATCCTTACCGGATCCTTGTTTCAGAGATCATGCTGCAGCAGACCCAGGTCGAGCGTGTCATGATCAAATATCCGGAGTTCATCTCCGCCTTCCCGGATTTCTGCTCGCTTGCAGAGGCGTCGCCTGCCGATATCCTCCGGGTCTGGCAGGGAATGGGATACAACCGCCGGGCAATCGCACTGAAGAAGTGTGCTGTCCTCGTAAAGGAGAATTTCGGATGTACCCTGCCCCGCGACGTGGAGATCCTTATGACCTTTCCCGGTATCGGGAAGGCCACCGCCTCTTCGATTGCGAGCTTCGCGTTTGACCTGCCGGTAGTCTTCATTGAGACAAATATTCGGAGAGTCTTCATTCATTTCTTCTTCTCCGGTCGTGAAGGCATACGTGATGATGAAATCCTCCCGATCGTCAAGAAGGCACTGGACCGGAAAAGCCCCCGGGTATGGTACTGGGCCCTCATGGATCTCGGTTCGCATCTCAAAAAAACCACCTCCAACCCGAACCGTCGGAGCGCCCACTATGTGAAACAAGGCGCATTTCCCGGTTCGGACCGGCAGCTCCGGGGGGAGATAATCCGCCTTCTCCTCCGTGTGCAGGAAAGCGATGTCGGAGAGATAGAGCGGGAAATGAAAGCGGATAGTGCCCGTATCCGGCGAATCCTCGCCTCGCTTGAGAATGAAGGGTTCATAACGAGGGCGGGGGATCTGGTGGCCATTATTTCGCAGTGAAGGATATGTCCCTGCTTTTTTCATGCCTGCCTGCTCCGGGCCAATGGTTCATATGGAGCGAGACGCTTAAGTGTACCCTGAGGTGGCGGAATTGGCGAATTTACGCGAGATCCCCGATGCAGTGAAGTGGCGTAAGGCTGCGGGGTGTGCAGCCCGGCTTCCTGCCCTGTACGAACGGGCGTTCCGCAGCGTTATCGGGGACCGTTACGATGGTCTTGAACAGGAAGTCTGGATGGAACTCTCCCGGATTTCAGCGGAGATAGCGCATGAACTGACCCTGCCGGTCCGGAATGCGGTGGAACTCTCCGAAACGATGGGCATTATCATGACCGTTCTCTTCGGTCCCTTATACAAGAGCGAAGTGCTGAAACTTGATGGCGACCGGGCTGTCACGGTGGTCCAGGCCTGTCCTTTTATCGAGGAAGGAATAGCACTGGGATGCACCGGTGACTGCCTGTTCCACCGGTGCCTCGCGCTCACCCTCACCTCGATTCCGCGACTGAACAAGAACTATGAAGCACGGTACATACGGACCATGTGTACCGGTGACCGGCAGTGCGAGATCAAGATCGAGGTCAGGGAAGCCCCCGAAGGGGCATAAAAAGGTCTGGTTATTTCAGGTAATATCCGGCGATAACGAAGAAGAGGCCGAGATAGAACATAATCCCGAAATACTGGGAGATACCCAGCGGGATGGAATCCAGGTGTTTCAGATCGGGTATGAACAGCATAACCAGGCCGATAATGAAAAACACGAGACTGAACTGCGTCTTAGTCGCTTTATCCATCGTTTGCACGCTCTTTTGTCTAACTATCGGATCCTCCAATGGAATAAGGTTGTTGTCCTGAAAAGAAGGGATTTAACCGGAACGCTTAAAAGTTCCCGATCATCATGGCGTAAAGGGGAGAACCCGGGACCGGCGGAAAATCCAGGGTCCCGTCCAGGATTTGCTCACCGGGATAACCAAGGCTCTCGCAGATGACGACCCTGACCGGCCCTTCCACGCATCTGAGCCTGGTATATAACTCCTCCACCCTGAATTTCGGGTCGGTGAGAAGGAAGACGATCCTTTTTCGCGAAAGTTCATCGAGGGTCTCGCGGATCGCATGCCCGTGGCCGGTGCCGTGGGCGACCACGACCGCGATACGGGAGAGGGGAACGCGGAGCCGGGCGGCGGCGATCTGCAGTGAGGATATTCCGGGGATAACCTCGCCCGCAAGGTACCCCAGGCCGGCAAGCATCGGATCTCCGGTAGAGAGAACGACCGCGGTTTCCGGAAGCTCATGGAGCCGCTTGTAATCGTCGATGGTCTTCACCAGGCATCCGGATGGAATGTACTGCCGGGCGATCTCTATCGAACGTTCGGATCCGTAGACGACCGAAGCGGCCGCGAGCGCACCGATCGCCTGCTCGGTCATAAGACCGGGGGCACACCCGACACCGATAATCTTCATGGGCTCTCTCCTATGATTGCTCCTTTGCGGTTGACAAGGACAACGCGGATGTGCGGGTAATTTTGCCGGAATTGTCTCAGCCTGGTCCCTGCGAGTGCCTTAAAACCCGGAGACTCCGAGAGTTCCTCTACGGTCATAAAGCCGGTCCCCTCAAGAATACCCGGATCAATATAGTGCAGGATAAGTGCCGGGAGGCCGCACAGGATAACATCGCCGCTGGCGGCAGCGAGCGCCTCACCTATCTTCCCCCCGACGAGAATTGCTTCCTTGTCCGGAAAGAGAAGCCGGGAGTACCTGAGACCTGTCCTCCCGGTGGTCAGGACCGGGTTCCGTGCAGCTGCAATCCGCTCAATGACCGATTCCGTCAGGTGGTCGTCCCACGGTTCAACGAAACCGGTTGTTCCGAGGACCGATATCCCCCCCATGACCCCGACTTTCTGATTGAGCGTCCCCCGGGCGACTTCCGCCCCGTCCGGTGCACTGATCGTGACGGTAACCCCGTCGATACCCGTGCATTCCATCGCCTCGCGGATCGCGGATTCAATGCACTCCCGTGCCGGAGGGCTGATGGCA
>DASPUR010000136.1:0-5013 GCA_035622795.1 Methanoregula sp.
CGCGTAGATCGTGAGCGGTGACTTCACTTCCTTCATGGTCTTGATAAGCATTGCGACCCCGGCCCGGTTGTCGAACGCCTTGCCGGTGACCCGGTTGTTGGCGAGCTCGGTGAACTCGCGGTCGACCGTGATCGGCGTCCCGACCTCGATGCCCAGCTTCGCGACATCGTCCCGGTTCGCAGCCCCGACGTCGATGAACATGTCCTCGATCTTCACGCCCCGCTTCCGCTCCTCCTCGTCCATCATATGCGGGGGCTTCCCGCCGATGACGCCGGTCCGGTTCCCCTTCTCCGTGTGGAATATGACCCGCTGGTTGTAGAGCGTCGGGCCGTACCAGCCGCCGAGCGCCACGAACCGGATGAAGCCCTTGTCGTCGATGTACTTCACCATCAGCCCGATCTCGTCCATGTGGGCCGCGAGCATGACGGAGAACTTGTTGCCCTTCTTCACCGCGATGAGGTTTCCCATCGGGTCTTCCCGTATCTCGTCCACGTGCCCTTTCAGTTCCTTTTTAATGACGGCAAAAACGCTGCCTTCGCTGCCCGAAACGCCGTGGGCATTCGATAACTTCCGTAAAAGGTCCTTTACCATGTCAGCCACTCACCACGTTGTGTATCCGTTCCAGCGCCCGGTGCAGGTTCTCCCGCGAGGTCGCGTAGCTGAACCGGGCAAAATCCGGCGCACGGGCTCCGAACGCAGAACCGGGAACAATTACGATGCCGGCATCGATAACCTTTTGCGCAACGGACGGCCCCATCGGCACGAACGCGTAGAAGGCGCCCTCGGGGACCGGGAAGGAAAACCCGAGTTTTGCGAGGCCGTTTACCAGGATGTCCCGACGGGCCCGGTACTCGTCCCGCATCATCGCGACCGGCTTCTGGTCGCCGGTATAGGCTGCCAGGGCCGCGTACTGGGAGATCGAGGTCGCACAGGCCTGGCAGTACTGGTGGACCTTGAGGCATTCGTTGATAATATCGGGCGAAGCAGCGAGGTACCCGAGCCTCCAGCCGGTCATCGCATATGTCTTGCTGGTCGCATTGACCGTCACGACGTTCTCCCCGTACTGCGCAGCGCTCCAGTGCTTCTTCCCGTAGATGAAGTGCTCGTACACTTCGTCGGAGACGACCGTCACGCCCTGGTCGTCGGCATATTCGACGAGCGCCCGGATCGATTCTTTGCCCTCGACCGCGCCCGTGGGGTTCGACGGGGAGTTCAGGACCATGACCCGCGCCCCGTCCATCAGCTCCTTTGCCTTTTCGACATCGACGTGGAATTCTTTGTCGAGCGGCATACTCACCGGCACCCCGTCGGCAAGGCTCGCCAGCGCCATGTACGAGACGAACCCGGGATCGGGACAGAGGACGCGGTCGCCCTTCCCGACGAGCGCCTGCATGACGATGTGGAGGGCCTCGCTCGCCCCGGCGGTCACGATCATCTGGTCGGGCGAATAAGAAAGGCCGTTTTCCCGCCTGAATTTCTCCGCGATCGCCGCCCGGAGTTCCGGGATCCCCGTCCCCGGCGTATACCCGGTCTTGCCCGAACAGATTGCAGCAACCCCGGCGTCCTTGATGTGCTGCGGGGTATCAAAATCCGGCTGCCCGAGGCCGAGATTGATGGAATCCGGCCCGGCGGCCTCGAAGATCCGGCGGATGCCGGAGAGTTCGATGTGTCCGACGCGCGATGCAAATTTCATACACTTCCCTCTTTTTTTAAACCCTATTCGATGTTCGTGTGGCGGTTCTTCAGCGCGAGTTCATCGGTCTTGGTGATCTCCATCAGCCGCGAGATCACCGCATCGGCAAAGATCATCGAGACGGTCTCAAAGAGCGTCCCGAGCGGCGCAAACGACTTGTGGTCTCCCATCATCTGCCGGATCTCGAACTCGACCGCATCGTCCTCGACATCGTCCCGGTGGTGCTCGATGACCACGCAGCTGTCGGCGATTTTCCCGATGCGGGAGTCCCGGTTCGAGGTGATGAGGCAGATGTGGGCGCCGAGGTCCTTTGCCGTCTCGGCAAGGTCGGCGACGGTCTTGGTGCGGCCGGAGCCGGAGAAGATGACCATCACGTCGCCCCTGTTCAGGGCCGGGGTGATCGTCTCGCCGACCACAAAAGCCTGCATGCCGAGGTGCATGAGCCGCATGGCAAACGCCTTTGCCACCAGCCCGGACCGTCCGGCTCCCAGGACATAGATCCGTTTTGCCGCGAGGAGTTCCGTGATAAACTTCTCCACATCGTCATCGGAGATGGTCCCGGCGATGGCCCGTATCTTCGAGGCCATCAGCCGCATCATCTCCTGAACCCTGTGATTCTCCATGATGAGCGTCCTTACAGTAGATGCATGGGCAAAGTAGAAGAGAATTTCGTCGGATTTTATTCTTCAGCCGCATACCCGGGGGACAGGAGAAGGATCTTAAACATTCATCGCCATAAAAATAGACGTGAACGTGCCTCTGGTCAAATGGGCGGGCGGAAAACGGCAGCTGCTCGGGAAACTGGACGAACGGCTCCCTGCCGGATGGGGCACGTATTTTGAGCCGTTTGTCGGCGGGGGAGCCCTGTTCGTCCACCTGTACGACCGGGGGAAGATCAAAAAAGCGGTGATCTCCGACCTCAACGGAGAACTGATCAACCTGTACCGCGTGGTCCAGAAAACCCCCCGGCAGTTGATCGAAGAACTCCAGGACCCGGTCTTCCAGAATACCGAGGATGCCTTCAGGGAAATCAAGGCAGAATTCAACGAGATCATCGGGACGAACCGGAACAAGGTAAAGCGTGCAGCGTATCTCATCTACCTCAACAAGCACGGGTTCAACGGGCTCTGGCGCGTAAACAGCAGCGGAAAATACAATGTCCCGTTCGGAAAGCACGTCCGGAGGAGCATCCCGTCCGGTCCGGTGATACTGAATTTCCATACGATGATCAAGGATGTGACTATCCTGAACGGCGATTTCGAGAGCACCGTAAAGACCGCCCGGAGGGGCGATTTTGTCTATTTTGATCCCCCGTATCACCCCGTCTCGAAGACGGCGAGTTTTACGGATTATAATTCGAACGGGTTCAAGATCCAGGACCAGGAACGCCTTGCCCGTTTATTCGGAAAACTCTCGGACCGGGGAGTTCTCGTGATGCTGAGCAATTCCCGGATACCGGTCATCGAGGAGCTGTACCGGGATTTTACTATACAGGAAGTCGAAGCAAAACGGTTCATAAACTGCAACGGGCAGCGCAGGAACGGGAGTTTCGAGATCATCGTAACGAATTACTCATAAATCTCCGGCCCATCAAACCATTCTGGTAAGTCCGGCAGGGGGGGGTCCCCCGCCACCCCCCCACCCCCTTGCCAGGGGGGGTAGGGGGTACCCCCCCTCCCCTCCAAATCTGGATCTGCAGGAAAACCGGCACGCGTCCCGGCATGGTTTCCGGTGGAAAGATCGACGAAGAAGGGACATTATACCAAATTCCCGGGCCCGATCAACCGGAAAAATCCGGTAAGGGTAAGGGGGGGTGTCCGGCTACCCCCCACCCCCCATGGGAGGGGGGGTGGCTACTGGTTGAAAATAAAATGGCAGGGGGGTAGGGGGGTACCCCCCCTCCCAAAAACCATGCCCAGGCACAGCACCCCGGCATGGGTCCACGCAGAACTTCCTGTGGAATCCCCGACGGAGACCATAAAACCCCCGCTATCAAACCCGGTCCGTTCAGCGGGAAATTTTGGACTTTGATGAAGGGGGGGTATCCGGGTACCCCCCCACCCCCATGGGAGGGGGGGTGGTTGCCGTCCGCAAACAAAGTGGTGGGGGGGGTAGGGGGGTACCCCCCCTCCGGGCCCGGAATGCACCTCCGTGTCTCCCTCCCGGTGTTCTTCTGCATTTTGAAATCCCGCCGGATTTCCCGACGCATCCTTGTTCAGGAAACCGCGGAAAAAAAGTTCTACGGCTTATACCGCTCAATCTCCCCGTGCACGGCGAGTTTTTCCCCTTCAAGGACCGAGACCGCACCGTGACCGCCAAAGATGAGGCACCGGCGCCCGGTCTTTTTCAGCTTCTCATCCGTTTCCTTGGCGAGCGCGAGAAGTGCTTTCCGCTCCTGCCGGGCGAGGTCGCTGTCGACATTGACCGATGTCACGAGGAACGCAGCGAGCGAACTGTAATCGGCCCGTTCTTTCGTGAGGCTGGCAAAGTTGATGACGCTGTCCCCGGCAAATACCAGCCCGTATTCCGGTGCATAGAGGAAGACCTGCCCGAAGGTATGCCCCCCGAGACCGTCGAGCACCTCCAGCTCGAGGTTCCCGACCGTCATACGGTCGATGACCGGGAAGATCCCCCGCGATGCTCCCGAAGGGCCGGGGAAACACCGGATATCCGCCGCGGTCCGGAACTTCGAGAAGAGGTTGATCATCTTGGTATAGAACGCCTCGAGGACCGAATGCTCGTTCCGGGACCCGTACGCCCGGTTGTTCTTCTCGATGATAGAGAGCGTGCCGGTGTGCATCATCACCGGCACGGTGAAGTACCCGCTCGCCCCGCAGTGGTCTGCATCGGCGTGGGTGACGACAATCCGCGAGAACCCGCGTCCGTCGCAGAGACCGTACCGGCCGAGCATCTCCATGACATCGTCGTGATAGATCCCGTAACCGGTATCGACCATAACCCGGTCGCCCGGGGTATCGATCACGAAGATGTTTCCCCCGCACGGGACCTGGAACGCAAAAATCGTGATCCGGTCTGAGACCCGGATGATCTGCACGTCGGCATAGAAGCCGGCACCGCTTGTCTCCTGCATCGTCTTCCCGGTCAGGAGCACGCTCTCGAACGCCTGCCGCGGATCGTTGCCCCGGGCCATCAGCTCCTGCGCGATGTGGTTGGTATCGGCAAGGAAGGACATCAGGAAATCTTCCTCGGATTCGCCGATCAGCCCCCGGATCTCCTGGGCATACCGGACATAGAAGACCGTATCGTCGAGATGTTTCCCGGTGGTGTCGTACTCGAGGATCTCGATCCGGTACCGTGAT
>DASPUR010000137.1:0-10514 GCA_035622795.1 Methanoregula sp.
CCCTGTGCAGGAAATCAGCTCAGGAATGCGGCGGATTGCGCTGGAACCCGAAAGAAAAAAAGGTGTCTGATTTTCCAGCCCGTCTCGCCCTTTGAAATGAGTCCCGCTCTAGTCAGGCGGCCCGGTCCTTCCGGTCATTCAGGGCCGGGCTGCCGGGGCGGAAGGAGGGTAAGACCGGATTGCTGATACCCGCTGCCGCCGGAGGTTTCTTCCTGCCGTGCCATTCAGGAAATTTCGTGTTCGATCTGGTTCCGGCCAACCCTGAAAAGGGCGTTGTACAGCGAGACCGCTGCATCGAGCGGCGGTGCATACCAGTTCATGTGGAAGAACTGGACCAGTTTCCCGTTGAATTTCCGCTTGAACGTGAAAAGGGGATAATCATCTGCCCCCACGATCTCGAACGTGCGGAACCCTTGCGCGGTTGCCCACGCGATACTTTCCCAGATGACGAGCTCGTTGAGGACGATACCCGGCAGTTTCGGGGGGCCGATCCAGAGGCTGGCCTTGTCCCGGTACAGCAGGAGGATGACCCCGCTGAGGCGCTCGGATCCCTTCCGCGCCACGAAAATTTTCATCCGGTCCGGGAAGAACCCGTCGCATGCGGCCCCGATGAATTCCTTAGGGAATTTCACGCGGTTCCTTTTTTTGAGAAGCTCCCAGATGTGGAGCGCATCCTCCCGGTTGCCCTCTGAGACCGTGATCCCGTCTTTCCGGGCTTTCCCGACGCTGTACCTTACCTCCTTCTTGAACCCGTTCCAGATGGCGTCCGTCCCCGGCGTGAGATCGATATAGTACGTGTACCGGGGTTCGATTTTGTAGCCGGCCCACCGGAACGGGCGGCAGTCGTCAATTCCCGGCGAGGAACTGATATGGACGTAACTGGACTTCCTGATCTTCCGGATGAACCGGTCGATCGCGCGGGAAGCATCGAGCCAGAAGACCTGGGCCGCCTTCTGCCCGGCTCCCGGAACCTCCGGGAAGAGCGGGCCGAGGTAATGCGTATCCTCCTGCGAGAGCGGGGAGTAGCAGTACGTGAGGCCCATCACCCGGAAGAAGAAGAGGGGGCAGATCCCCACGGGCCGGCCCCTGTCGGAAATGATGAGAGGTTCGAGCTTTGCCTTTGCCGTAAAACCCGCTTTTTTCAGCACGGAATAGTTCTCGAGGAGTTTTAACCATCGCCACGTGTGCCAGATCGTGGCATTCTCCGTGCGGTCCACCATTGAGTCCCACAATTGTTCATCCGTATCCTGCGCAACGGTTACGTCCAACGTGAAAACTCCTTCTGGCTACCTGCGGATGATAGTCTTCTGGTAACTGTGGATCCTGTTTGCGAGCCCGTACACGAAAGAGAGGGTCCTTCTGTTTTTTACTGCGATCACCGTCTCGCCAATAATGGGGGTATCCTCCCCCCCTGCTCCCATGATCCTGAGCTGGATACCCGGATCCGGGTGGCTTAGGAACGAACGGGCTGATTCCGGGGAGACGAGCGCGGCAAGCCCCTCATCTTCTATGAAAATCAGGCCATCCCTCGCTACGTTTTTCAAGAGGTAAAAGTAATTGTCCCGCTCGTTCCGGATGACGCGCCCGCCCCACCGGCGCTTGTATTCCATGACGCCGTCGGAGAGAAACGGCCGGCTCTCCCCGAAGTCAACGAACCGGGCATTCAGTTCCCGGGCACGGATCATGGAATGGTAGAAGAGTGCAGGAACCGCGTCTTCGGAAAGCCAGCGGTCATCGATAAGCCCCAGCGAGAGCGCATAATAGGTGCCGCCCATGCGTTTGCAGAAGAGCCCGCCGACCAGCTCCTGTTGGTGCCGGATGAGGATGAGTTCCCCGTTCTTCCTGAGGAGGTACTGCATTTTCGAGATGTCCTCGATGAGGGCATCCTTGTGCCTCTCCCGGATATAGGGCAGGTACATCTGCTCATAAAAGAATCTCAGGCGTTCCGAGTCGTGGGAGATCTCGGCGGTGTAGGACTGGATCGTTTTTTTATGTTTCCGGAACTGCTTCAAGGTCTCCGGGGGCTTGTCGAGACTGACTACCTGGCGGACGAACGGGACGGTGAAAATGCCGCTAGGGAAAAACCGCATGAGGTTCCGGTTCAGCGCGATGATAGCCCGCTCGTTCCGCCGGATCTCACCCGGCAGCGACCAGGCAAATATCGTCCGGGTTTTCCGGAGGGTTGCATCGGGATAAAAATACCGTACGAAACTGATGTCCGGCTCGAGGGAGGTAATAAAAACGGCGTTCTCTTCTCCTGATACCTCGTACACATGGAAAAAAAGATCGCTCACCGCGGTAAGGACAAACTTTGCCGGGGAAAAAAACCGGATTATCCATTGTTTCCTCTCGTAGGAAAGGTCCCGGTATGCCTGGGCGAGCCAGGTGATCATGTCTTGCGCCTCCCGTAGAGCGTCACCCTGTCGCTGCCCCGGCACGGGGGCGGCGGGCGCATCAGGGCCCGGGGCGGAAATTCACCGGGGGAAAAACGGTTACCCGGCCGGGCACGCAGAGCAGGTTCTGAATTCATTTTTTAAGCCACATAAACGTTCCAGATAATTATCTCTTTCGGTACCGTTGCGGGGGATCCCGGAACGGGGCCGGTATCTTTAAAGGCCCCGGGATGCCAATCCGTAATCGAAGGGGAGATTATGGAGATAGTACGGAATATCCACCAGGTTGACGGCGTTAATGGCAACAGCTACATCATTGCCCGGGACCGGCTCACGATCATCGATACCGGGCTCCCCGGCAGCGGGAAAAAGATCCTTCTCTATATCACCGGAACACTCCACCGTGACCCATCGGAGATCGGAAGCATCGTCATCACCCATTTCCACATGGACCATACCGGCGGCGCTGCTGCCCTGAAGAAAGCAGCGCCCGGTGCACGTATTGCCGTCCAGGAAGCGGAGGCGGATTATCTCTCCGGGAGGATCGCACCGCCCGGACATCCGGGAGTGAAGGGCGTGCTCCTCAAAGTCGCCGGGGCGGTCATGCGGCCGGAAAATGTCACTGCGGATGTCCTCCTGAAAGACGGCGGCCTGATCGACGGCCTGCTCTGCATCCATACCCCCGGTCATACTCCGGGCAGCGCCGGCTACCTTGACCGGGAGACCGGCACTTACTTCGCAGGCGACACTCTCCGGTTCGACGGCACCGCGATCATCCGGGGCCCGCAGGGATTCACGATGGACCCCGCGGCAGAGACTGCTTCCATCAAAAAGATCGCGGGCCTGGAATTCGATACGCTCCTTGTCGGCCATGGTGTTCCCCTGATGCCGAAGGCATCGGAGAAGGTCAGGGAGTTTGCAGGGCGGTTGTAATACGGTTCGCCAGAATCCGGTGTAATATCATTGTTGCAACGACCCCAGTTCCCGGAAACGCCTTGGGGATCCCGGAAGGGTGGCAGTTTTTGATCCCATGCGACACCCACAGGTGTCACCTGCCCATTCACCAGCCTGACGCGACCCGCGCCGGCTTTAATACGCATGTATAAACCCCGGCACGGACTATGTTCTGTACCTGCCGCGGCTGTTCTTTTTTCAGCCGCAATGAACCATGGTGATCCTGTGCAGCTGAAATCCTGCAGAAAAACCTACAACAACGAGACGCAGCGGGCTGTGCCACTCGAGGAGACCTTACAGAGGATCGAACCGAAGGTCCCGGCGGCCGGCATCACGAGGGTCGCCGATATCACCAATCTCGACCGGATCGGGATCCCTGTCTTCTCCTGCATCCGCCCGACTGCCGAAGACGGTGCGATCACCGTGTATAACGGGAAGGGGGCCACGGTCGAGGAGTCGAGGATCTCGGCGATCATGGAAGGGATCGAGCGGTACTCGTCCGAAGTGCATGACCGGGACATCCGGGTCGCACTGGTCCAGGAGCTCGAGGGTGTTGAACCCTTCGTGGATCCGGCAGACCTGATCCTTCCCGAAGGAGCGGTGACCGACCGGTTCACGTCGTGGGTCAAGGGGTACGATATCGTAAACGACGAAGAGGTCTGGGTGCCGGCCTATGCGGTCTTCCACCCGGCCCCACCGCGGCACCGGGGGCCGTTCCGGACGAGCACGAACGGTCTCGCCTCCGGGAACACTATCGAGGAGGCTGTCTTCCACGCCCTTGCGGAGGTCATCGAGCGGGACGCGTGGTCGCTCGTCGAGGCGACCCGGGACACCGGCCCGGCAGTCGTCGGGATCGATGACCCGGACCTCCTCGGCATGCAGAAAAAGTTTGCCGATGCACAGGTCGAGGTGACGGTCCGGGATATCACGAGCGATATCGGCATCCCGACGATCGCGGCCGTATCTGACGACGTCCTCCTGAAAGACCCGAGTCTCCTCACCATCGGGATCGGGACCCACACGAACGCACGGATCGCGGTGATGCGTGCCCTGACCGAAGTAGCCCAGAGCCGGCTCACCCAGATCCACGGTGCACGGGAGGACACGACGATCGCCGACCTCCGGAAGAAGATCGGGTACGACCGGGCAAAACGGATAAACGGATACTGGTTCCGGGACAACGGGAGCGTCAGCTACAGGGATATCCCTTCATCGGACACCGATGATTTCCTCTCCGATATCCGGAATATCATGGCGGCCCTGAAAAAGAAAGGTCTCGACCGCGTCATCGTCGTCGACCTGACCCGGGAGGAGATCGGGATACCCGTAGTCCGGGTAATCGTACCCGGCCTCGAGGTCTTCGCCATGGACCCCGAGCGGCGGGGGGAGCGGCTGAAGAATGCAGCGGACCATCGTCTTTCTCGGGCCAAGCCTCGGTAGGCACGAGGCGGAGTCGATCCTTGCCGCGGAATACCGGCCCCCGGCAAAACGGGGCGACATTACGCGTGCAGCAGCCGACGGTGCCGCGATCATCTGCCTCATCGACGGGGTCTTCCACCAGGACAATGCCGTTGCCCACCGCGAGATCCTCCACGCGGTGAAAAAAGGGGTGACCGTAATCGGGGCATCGAGCATGGGCGCCCTCCGGGCCGCAGAGATGGATACGCTGGGGATGATCGGGATCGGGAAGATCTACCGGCAGTACTCGTGCGGGGAGCTCGAATCGGATGACGAGGTGGCGCTCGTGTTCGACCCCGAATCGGGCCTCGCTCTCTCGGAACCACTCGTCAATATCCGCTGCACGCTTGAGGAGGCGCTTGTGACCGGGGTTATCGACCGGCCGGCCCACGATGCCCTGCTCTCGGCAGCCCGGACTCTCTTCTACCCGTCACGGACCTACCCGGCCCTTGTCACAGCAGCTGCGGGTACGGTGGATGAAGGGACCCGTGGCAGGTTCCTTTCCTGGACCGCCGGGCATGCATGCGACCAGAAGCGGGCGGACGCAATTGCGGCGCTCGAGTACGCCCGGGATTTAACGGAAAAGTGAGAAACGAAAACACAATAGTCAAGGCGCGTTCACGGGCTCTTTCCTTCCAGTTTCGGGCAGGAACGTTGCCGGGGTACACGGCTACCCTCATGGCAGGTACTTTCCCGCCACTAATATAAACCTCCCGGACAAAGCCCTTTCTATCCATGAACGCTTCAAGCGGGTTTACGGGAATCGGATCCCTGTTGCAGCCCCGCGTGTCGCAGACTGACCTGATCAGGTCCTGGGTAATCGGGTCGATCACGGTCTCGATCATCGGCATAACGTTCATTTCGATGGCTGCCGGTTTCGGTACGGTCGTCCCCCAGCTCTTTTATTTCCCCATCCTCTATACCGCGTATTTCTACCCCGATCGCAGCAAGTATCTCGCCGGTTGCTGCGCTGTGGCGTATCTTATCGTATCTGTACCGTTCATAACACCCGATTTCATGCATATCGGCGGGATCCTTTTCCAGTCCCTGCTCTTCATCGGGATAGCAGCAGGAGCCGGGTATATCCTGAAAAACAGGGAATGCCGGATGCCTGCCGTTCCCCAGGATGAACCGGGAACGATCCGGGAGATGCTCAGGACCGGGGAATGCGATCACGTGGAGTTCAAGCTCCAGTCCCTCTGGAGCAGCGATCTCACCAAAGAGGAGATCGCCGCATCCGAATCAGCGGACGTCCGGAAGTACCGGAACAATGCCTCGAAGTTCATCATAGCACGCTCAATCGCGGGGTTCCTGAACACCGATGGCGGGGATCTCATCATCGGTATCCAGGAAGACCGGTTACATAACGTGATCAAGGCCGTTGGCATAGACAGGGACTACGATAAGCTGCACGAGACCGACCGGAACCCGGACGGGTACCGGCGCATGCTCATCGACGCGGTGGTGCGGAAATACCTTCCCGATATCTACAGCACGGCAAGCCGGTTCATCCACATATCATTCCCGGTTGTTTCCGGAATGACCGTCTGCCATATCCACATCACGTCCTCCGACAAGCCGATCTTTGTCGACACGGGGAGCGAAGAGATCTTCTTCATCCGGATCGACGCCTCGACCCGAAGCATCACCGGGAAAAATATGACCCGGTATATCATCAACCGGTTTTCGTCGGGGTGAACGGGGTCTTGCGCCCCTCGCCCCGTGGCAGGAAGTTCGTGAAATCCGAAGAAAAAAGTGTCTGGGTTTCTCCGGATTAGTCCCTCCAGTGAGGCGACGGTTTTACTCCACCTTTGCCCAGACGTACGCAAACCGCTGGAATGCCGTGATGTGCCCGAACACCCCGAACAATACCAGCAGCCAGCCCAGCCAGGTGAGGCTGTAGAACGTCATGGGTACGAAGAGGTCGACGAGGCCCACGACGAGGATAAGGACGAGCCGGTCGGCCCGGCCAAGAAGCCCGCCATAATACCGCCCGACTCCGACGGCCTGGGCCTGCGTCCCGAGATAGGATGCCATCAGGACGCCGGTGAGGGCAAAGACCCCGATCGGCCATGGGACGAGCCCACCGGCAAAGATCCCGGTGATGATGAAAATGTCCGCATACCGGTCAACCGCATGGTCGAGGAAATCGCCGCGCTTGCTCTGGATCTGCATCTCTCGCGCGACGGCACCGTCGAGTGCATCGCAGGCAGCGTTTACGGCCACCGCAAGTATCCCGAGAAGTTCCATCCGGAAGAAAAAGAGTGCCCCGGCCGCAGCTGATGCCAGGAGCGCAGCGATCGTAAAGAAGTTCGGCGTGAGCCGGAGCCGGATCGCAACCTGGACAAACGGGTCGATGTAGACCTTCGCGTGGCTCCGGTACTGGTCGAGGGTCATGGCGTTACCCCGATAAATGCCGACCAGTCGGTGAATCCGTGGCGGGGCGGAACATCTCCCCGGACAAACCCTTCGATCATGTCCGCGCACGCCGCGGTCGTGCGGTCTGTTGTGTCGATCTCGAGGATCTGCGACGGTTCGAACTCTTCGACCGTCTCGATGAGGCAGACATCGAGTGCCTCGGCCTCGGCATTCTCCCGGATCTTCTCATTCCGGTATTTCCGCTGTGCAAGTCTTGCGGTGAGCACATCGGGCCTGCACCGGAGGACGACGATCCGGTCGCAGGGGAGGTACTGGGCGAGGTGTCCTTCGACAAACCCGTCGACCGGCACAAACTCCGCTGTCCAGCGGTCGACATCGACGATCCGTGCGTCGCGTTCCTCGTCGTTCCCGGTAACATACGGCCCGATCGTGTCAGTGAGGCGGACCACTGTATGCCCGCGCCTCGTGAGTTCTTCCCCTACCGCCGACTTTCCTGTTCCGGGCGTCCCGGTGATCCCGCACATCATAACGAGTTGATCACCCGGATGAATTGTTCGTTCTCCCAGTCCTCCCCGATGCTGACGCGGATGTAGTGGTCGGGAATGCCGGTAAAGCTCCGGCACGAGCGGACTATGACCCCTTCCCGAGCAAGCCGCCCAACCATCGTGTCCCCGGTCCCGGGCGAGACGTCGATCATCACGAAGTTCGCGTCCGAGTGGAGGACGGGGTACTTCACCTCTTCGGCGAAGCGTTTCTTCCACCGTCTGACCTGGGCGATGTACCGCTCTGCGTGGACCCGGTCGGTGAGCGCTGCCGCCGCTGCCGCTGCAGATACCGCGTTGACGGTAAACGGCGTGGAGGCCCGGCGATAGTAAGGGGCGAGCCAGGCCGGTACAAAGCCGTACCCGATGCGGAGGCCGGCGAGCGAGTGGACCTTGGAAAATGTCCTGCCGATGACAAGGTTGTCGTGTTTTTTCAGAAGTGGCAGGTAATCGTAGTCTGAGAACTCGACGTACGCATTGTCGAGGAAGAGAATGCCGTCGATCCCTTCGAGGATCTCCCGGACTACCTCTACGCAGGTCGCGTTGCCGGTCGGGTTGTTGGGCGAGCAGAGGACCGTGATCTTTGCGGTTTTTCCTGCGAGGATCATCTCCTCTGCCCGGACTGAAAAATCGCGGTCCCGCGGCACATCCGTGACTCGCGCCCCCTGGGCCCGGGCGGCGAGACCGTAAAACGAGAAGGTCGGCGTCGCAACTGCCACCGTCTCTCCCGGATCGACGAGCGTGCGGATGAGAGTCTCGATGACCCCGTCCATCCCCACGCCGGTAACAAAGGTATAGTCACCGTAAAACTCCCTGAGTGCGAGGTCGAGGACTTCCGCCTTCTCGTCCGGGTACCGGTTTGCCTCACGGACCACGCGATCCGCTGCCGCTATCGCGGCGGGTGAGGGGGGTTCGGGGTTTTCGTTGCTGGCAAGCCGCGCGATACGGCCCATGCCGTACTCGCGGGCGATATCCTCCGCTTTCCTTGCAAATACGTAGCCGCCTTCCTTATAGACCGACCGAACCAAGCGCTCCATCGATTACCCTGACCACACGGTCAATCTCCGCATCGCTGATGACGAGCGGCGGGACGAGCCGCAGGTTCCCGTCCGCTGCGCAGTTCACGAGGACACCATCCTTTGCGCACTGCTTCTGGACTTCCCCGCACTTGTCGCCGACACTGATCCCGACCATGAGGCCGCGGACCCGCGGGTGATATTTTGCGAGGCCCGTTCCAATCCGGTCCCCTTTTGCCCTCACCTGCGGGAGGACGCCTTCGATTACGCCGATGGTGGCACGTGCTGCTGCACAGGCAAGCGGGCCGCCTGCAAACGTGCTCCCGTGCTCGCTCTTTTTGAACTCGAGGCCTTCGCGGGCGACGAGTGCTCCCATCGGGAACCCGCTTGCAATGCCCTTTGCGAGGGTGACGATATCGGGTACGGCTTTGGTGTGCTGCACACCAAGCCACTTCCCGGTCCGGCCCATACCGGTCTGGACCTCGTCGGCGATCATGAGCGCGTCTTTCTCATCGCAGATCTCCCGGATCCCCTCGATGAAGCTGTCGGGAGGGATGATAACGCCCGCCTCGCCCTGGATTGGCTCGACGAGGACACCCGCGGTCTCGCGGTCGACGGCGTTCCGGAGGCCGTCGAGGTCGCCGTACTCGACGAACGAGCACCGGAGCCCGAGCGGCTCGAAGGGTTCCCGGATCGCCGGCTTGTGGGTAACCGCGAGCGAGCCGACAGTCCGGCCGTGGAACCCGTGGACAAACGAGACAAACTTCTTCTTCCCGGTCCTGACCCGGGCCAGCTTGAGGGCGCCGTCGGTAGCCTCAGCACCCGAGTTGTTGAAGAACGCTTTTTTTAGGCCGGTGATCTCTGTGATCTTCCGTGCGAGATCACCCTGCCCCGGGATATAGTACAGGTTCGAGCAGTGGATGAGGGTCTTTGCCTGTTCGCAGATCGCCTTCACCACCGCGGGGTGGCAGTGGCCGGTGCTGCAGACCGCGATCCCCGCCACGCAGTCGATATACTGGTTCCCTTCCGCATCCCATACCGTTGACCCCTCGCCTTTGACGATGGCCATCTCGCGGCTGAACGCGGGCATATAATAGCGCTCGTCGAGCGCTTTCATCTGGCTGGTTGTTTCCATTCCTATCACGTAATATGCGGTGTCCTTCTGGTTATGTTCCGGTGCTTCCGGCACAGTCTGCTGGTCCCGGAGCAGCGGTTTATCATTTCAGGTACTTGGCGGCCGGATCTATTCATATTCTATGGTCGCCGGCGGTTTTGCCGTGATGTCATAGACCACCCGGGCCACGCTCGGGATATCGGCGGTAATCCTTGATCCGATCCTCATAAGCTGGCCAAAGGGGATCTCGAGGGGATCGGCGGTCATTCCGTCCCGCGAGTTCACGGCGCGGATCGCCACGATCCACCCGTGGATACGGTTGTCGCCCTTGACGCCGGTGCCAAGGCCGAGGAGAGCGGCGAAGCATTGCCAGGGCCGGTATTTTTCCACCAGTTCATCTTCGACAATCCAGTTTGCCTCCCGTATCACGGCGACTTTCTCTCTCGTCACTTCCCCCAGGACCCTTACAGCAAGGCCGGGTCCCGGGAAGGGCATCCGGTGCTGGATCTCCTTCGGGAGACCGAGTGCCCCGGCAACATCGCGGACTTCGTCCTTGTACAGGTCGCGGATCGGTTCGATGACTTTTGCAAACTCCATGCGGAGGGGCATACCGCCCACGTTATGGTGGCTCTTGATCCCGCCTTCGCTCTCGATCCGG
>DASPUR010000138.1:0-2967 GCA_035622795.1 Methanoregula sp.
CGACCGGGTCGGCGACTGGAGCCGGCTCCTGAAGAGCAAGTACAAAAAAGAGCTCGGCGAGCTGTCCCGGGAGTACCCGCACAAGCGATCGCTCTATATCGACTACCGGGATGTCGAGCGGTTCGGCAAGGCAGGCATCACGCTCGCCGACGAACTCCTCGACAGCCCCGGAAAAGTGCTTGAGGATGTCTGGGACACGATTAAGAACAACCAGCTCATCCGGACCAAGGACGGGAAGGAGCCCGGGGCATCAACATCCGGTTCATCAACCTCCCCAAGAAGATCGCCGCCCGCGACATCCGGTCGGAGGACATCAACCGGTTCATCTCGGTAGAGGGCATCCTCCGGAAGACGACCGAGGTCCGGCCCCGGATCGTCGAGGCTGTCTTCAAGTGCCCTGCCGGCCACTTCACCACGAAGATGCAGAAATACGGCAAGTTCATCGAGCCCGACGGGTGTGCGACCGACGGCTGCACCTTCAAGAAGCTCGACCTCATCCCGGCCCGGTCCCGGTTCGTCGACTCCCAGAAACTGCGGGTGCAGGAGTCGCCGGAAGGTCTCCGGGGCGGCGAACAGCCGCAGACCCTCGATATCGACGTCACCGACGACCTCTCGGGAAGAGTATCGCCCGGTGACCGCGTGATCGTCAACGGCATCCTCCGGTCCATGCAGCGGGTGGTCAAGGGGGAGAAGAGCACGGTCTTCGATATCTTCCTCGAATGCAACTCCATCGAGATCGCGGAGAAGGAGTTCGAAGAGGTGGAGATCGATGAGAAATCCGAGAACGAGATCCTCGAACTCTCGAAAAACCCCCAGATCTACCGGATGATCCCGCACTCGGTCGCACCCACTATCTACGGGAGCGAGGACGTCAAGGAGGCAATAGCCCTCCAGCTCTTCGGCGGCATCGCGAAGGAGATGCCCGACGGGAGCCGGCTCCGCGGCGATATCCACGTCCTCCTCATCGGCGACCCGGGGATCGCGAAGTCGCAGCTGCTCCGGTACGTGGTCAAGCTCTCGCCCCGGGCGATCTACACCAGCGGGCAGTCCTCGACCTCGGCCGGCCTGACCGCTACGGCCGTGAAGGACGAATTCGGCGAAGGGCGGTGGACGCTCGAAGCCGGAGCGCTCGTGCTTGCCGACATGGGTGTGGCGGCAGTCGACGAGATGGACAAGATGCAGAAAGAGGACCGGTCCGCGCTCCACGAGGCGATGGAACAGCAGTCCATCAGCGTGGCGAAGGCCGGGATCACCGCGACCCTCAAGAGCCGGTGCGCCCTTCTCGGTGCTGCAAACCCGAAGTATGGGCGGTTCGACATGTACGGCGACATTGCCGACCAGATCAACATGCCCCCGAGTCTTCTCTCCCGGTTCGACCTCATCTTCATCATGACCGACCAGCCGGAGGCAAAGCGGGACCTTGCGATCGCCGAGCACATCCTCAAAGCCCATGCAACAGGAGAGCTGATCGCCCAGCACCGGAAGACCCCCATACCCGGTGTGACGGACGAGTACATCCAGCAGCAGCTCAAACCGGTCATGCCGGATATCGACCCCTCGTTATTCCGGAAGTATGTCGCCTATGCAAAGAGATCCTGTTTCCCGATCCTCTCCGATGATGCAAGGGACACGCTCGTGAACTACTATCTCAAGCTCAGGGGTATCGCGGAGCCGAACAAACCTGTCCCGGTCACTGCCCGGCAGCTGGAGGCGCTCGTACGGCTCGGCGAGGCGAGCGCCCGGATCCGTCTCTCGGATAAGATTGAGCTTGCAGATGCCGAGCGGGTGATCAGGATCGTCGACGCCTGCCTCCGCCAGATAGCATACGATGCGAAGACCGGCAGTTTCGATATCGACAAGATCGCGACCGGGATCTCAAAAGAGAAGCGCGACATCGTCCGGGTGATCAAGGACGCGATCCGGGAAATCGGCGGCGACGGGAAGCGGGCGGGTATCGAGCAGGTGATCGAGATGGTCTCGTCCAAAGGGTTCCCGCGCGAGAAGGTGAGGGAAGGTATCGATATGCTCCTGCGCCATGGCGAGGCGATGGAACCGAAATCAGGGATCATCCAGTTGATCTGAAAAAGGGGGGAGCGGAACTGAAAACACGTGCAGACGACCGGGAGAGGGCAGTCTTCGAGGCAGGGATCAAGCTGGGCGCGCTCTACCACCAGTGGGTAGGGACCCCGATCTCGCGGGATTCTGCGGCGAGTGTCGAGCAGGCCATCGAGAAGGCGGTAATACTTCAGCCATTCGTCGAAAGGATCACGGTCCGGCTCGACCGCGGCCTTATGAACGAGAACCGGTTCGGGTACAGCGAACTTTCCGGGCTGATGTTCGATGTTGAGATCACCACCCGGGTCGGGTTTATTTTCTGCCGGGCCCGGCTCTCTCCCTCCGGGGGATACCCGCTCATGGAGATTGAGGCGATTGATGAGATCCCCGGAATTTCCCGTCACTGACGATCATATCCATATCGACCCGGCCAATGGCCGGGGGATAGAGGCTGCAAAGGACTTCCTCCGGGCGGGCGGGACCCACCTCTTCCTCGTCTCGAAGCCCTCGTGGTCCCTGTCGGTCCATCCGGTCAGGGGTGCGGATTATGCCTCCGTTTTTGACGAGACGCTCCGGGTTGCGGAGCTTGTGAGGGGGACCGGTCTCGTCGTCTTCCCCGTACTCGGGGTCCACCCGGCGGAGATAAGCCGCCTCTCGGAGAGGATGCCGCTTGCCGAGGCGGCAGAGGTCATGAAGGGGGGCCTCGAGCTGGCCGCGGCATACGTACGAGACGGAAAAGCAGTCGCCCTCAAGAGCGGCCGGCCGCATTACGAGGTGCCGGGGGAAATCCTCGCAGCATCGAACGAAGTCCTCGCGCATGCCCTCAGTCTCGCCGCGGAATGCGGGTGTGCCCTGCAGATCCATGCCGAAACCGGGCCCTGCACGGACGTGGCTGAAATGGCAGTACGGGCG
>DASPUR010000139.1:0-4602 GCA_035622795.1 Methanoregula sp.
GATCTCCCGGATGGCCGCGAGCGTCTCCTCCTGGTCGGAATCGGTCTCGAACGGGAACCCGACGATGAAATCGACGACCGGCGTGATTCCGGCATCGCAGCAGCGGTCGGTGGCTTCCATGGCATCCCCGGCCGTATGCCCGCGGTTCAGGGTTTCGAGGACGCGGTCGCTCCCGGACTGGGCACCGAAGTGGAGTTTTGTGTTTGCGCAGTACCGGGTGATGAGTGCGAGGGACTCCTCGCAGACAAACTCCGGCCTCACTTCGCTCGGGAAGGTCCCGAAGTAGATCTTCTGATCCAGTGCCTTCAGGAGCCGGGCGACCTTCTCCCACCGCGGGCGGACACCGTCCGACCCGTAGGCAAACGCGTTGGGCGAGACGAAGCGGGCGTGTTCGTATTGCCTCGCGTACTCCGCGATCGCGTCGATGGGCCGGTGCCTCATGCAGTGGCCGAAGATCTGGGGGGTCTGGCAGTACCCGCACGCAAACGGGCACCCCCGGGAGATCTCGATGTACCCCTGGGTCTCCGAAAAAGCCGGATATGCGCCGAGCACGACCGAAGTGTCGGCCGGGGCCCCGGCGTCCCGGGTCACGACGCCCGGTATCTGCCCGCTCCTGCCGGCCCCGATCTCCCGGATCAGCCGGGGCAGGGTGAACTCCCCTTCTCCGGTGACAACGAAGTCCGCGTACGCAGCAACCTCGCGGGGGCATGCGGTCGCGTGGGGTCCGCCCACAACGGTGATACACTCCGCTGATGCGATCTCCTCCCGGTACGAGAGTTCGTTGAGCGAGTTGAGGCTGTAGCAGGTGATGTCGCCGGCCGGTTCGGTTACCGGGTTAAGGGATATCCCTTCCCGTGTGCATGCCGCAGAGAGAACTGCAAAGGAGTTCCGTGCGGCATGGATTGTCCGCCAGTTGACCTGCATGGTGGTGACGGGAATAGTCTGTTCCGGGGGGAAAAAGGGTTGCTGACCGGGCACGTCAGCGGGTGCGGTACGCGCTCAGGACGTCGTTTGTCGTGTACGTCTGGCCGGTAATCATGGTGACCTTCACGACCACGCGGTCCGTCTGCTTCGTCCCCTGGAGATCGGCTTCGTCACCCTTGTCCGTCCCGATGGTCGCGGTCATGATCTGCCCGTCGGCCCGGTAGAGTGTCACGGCGATGCTCTTGACCTGGATCTGTCCCTTGCCGCCCTGGAAGATGACCGGGATGACCCCGAGGTAGTCCTTCTCCCCGACATTGATCGTGACGCCCTGGTAGTCCGGGATTACATCCGTGGGAGAAGTAACAAGGTTTCCTGCGCCGGTAACCCCGTTCGGGGCACCTGATCCGGTTGAGCCGCTGGTGCTCCCGGCTGCCGGGGTACCCTGCGGGGTCGTGGGCACCGTGCAGCCCGCTGCTGCCAGCAGGCCGAGGAGAACGACAAGTCCGGTAACGGCAATGATGGTGCGGTTGTGCATAGCAGCAATTTCGGGCCGGAGAATATGATGGTTGCGATTTTCCGGGGACAGGCGGCAGGGCGAAAAAACAGATTACCGGAAACGTGCCGGTACGCCGGTACCTTTTGTCCGGTGATCAGCAGCTCCCGATCTCCCCCGCATACTCCAGCTCGCCCCGGTCCCCGTCAACGGTCGCAACCACGCCGTCTTTCATGCTGCTGATGGGAACTTCGGGCCGGTCGATCATGGGGATGCCGCCGATGATAGCTCCCGTGGCAATGATCGCCTCCGCCTCGGTATTGATGATCGCGGCCGGCGCATGGCCGTTCCGGCTGAGCGCATAGAGGACGTATGATCCGACGGTCGAACCCTTGCCGTACGGGAACGCGAGGACCCTGCCCGCAATGCATGCTCCCCGGAGCGGGTGGCCGGTCTCGACGATGGTGCCGGTCTCCGGGTCGACGCCGGAAAGAAACGAGATCGGCGCCGGGCTGACAAGCAGCGGGCCGCATCCCCTCCCCCGTGAGATTCCTCTTCCGCGGATTATCAAAAACACACCACATAAATGGTTGAAGATGAACATATAAGATTGATATGGAAGAGACCGCCGTCAATAACGCTTCTCCCGCGGAACTCAAATACCAGATCCAGGCAAACGAGCTCGAAGCCGCGATGCTCGACCTCCGGGTCAAGATCGACGAGCTCCAGAAGGAGAACGGCCAGCTCAAGCGCGAGAACAACCAGCTCAAACGCATGCCCCTTTTTGTTGCGGTCATCGTGGATATTCTCGAGAACGGCGAGATCTATCTCCGGCAGCAGGGGAACAACCAGGAGTACATCACGAATGCTCCCGAAGAACTCCGCCCGCTCCTCAAGACCGGCGCGAAGGTTGCGGTCAACAACGCACTCTCCATCGTGAAGATCATCGGCAATATCTATGATTCCCGGGTCCGGGTGATGGAGCTCGAGGAGTCGCCGGATATCAGCTACGCCCAGATCGGCGGGCTTGTCGCCGAGATCAAGGAGGTGCGGGAGGCTGTCGAGTACCCGCTCACCAAGCCGGAGATCTTCAAACGGGTCGGCGTCACGCCGCCCAAGGGCATCCTCCTGTACGGTCCGCCCGGGACCGGCAAGACCCTGATCGCAAAGGCAGTCGCCCACGAGGCGAAAGCGACCTTCATCCGGATGTC
Source organism: Methanoregula sp. (assembly GCA_035622795.1). Classification (GTDB taxonomy): domain Archaea; phylum Halobacteriota; class Methanomicrobia; order Methanomicrobiales; family Methanospirillaceae; genus Methanoregula. The sequence goes on from DASPUR010000139.1 coordinate 2,629, forward strand.
GGGGAGCGAGCTTGTCCACAAGTTTATCGGCGAGGGTGCCGGTCTCGTCCGCGAGCTCTTCATGCTCGCCCGCGAACGGGCCCCGGCGATCGTTTTCATCGACGAGATCGATGCGGTCGGCAGCATGCGGACCAACGACGGCACCTCCGGCAGCGCCGAAGTCCAGCGGACGCTCATGCAGCTCCTCGCCGAGATGGACGGCTTCGACAACCGGGGCGACATCCGGATCATGGCGGCCACCAACCGCGTGGACATGCTCGATCCCGCGCTCCTCCGGCCGGGCCGGTTCGACCGGCTGATCAAGATCCCGCTCCCTGACCTCGAGGCCCGCCGGGACATCCTGCAGATCCACGCCCGGTCCATGCACCTCACTGAAGTCAGCATGGAGATGATCGCCGCGATGACCGAAGGGGCGACCGGCGCGGAGCTCCAGGCAGTCTGCCGCGAAGCGGGCATGATCGCCGTCCGGCGCGAGGCGGAGTCAGTCGAGATGGCCGACTTCCTCAACGCGGTCAGGAAGGTCCGGGCCGAGACCCTGAGCGATACCCGCATGTATACCTGAAGCGCCCGCGATTGGTTTATCCTGCATCCAGTGGAATACCAAGAAGGAAACATGAACATCCTCCTGGTCCAGCGGGAAGGGACAGACCTCCACACCACCCTCTTTTCATCGGAGACCAGCCGGATGGCGCTCCGCTTCTACCACCCGAAGCGGATGCCCTGCGGCGTGTACATCTCCGTCTCCACGCTCGGGAGCGCCCTCTCGCTCGTGGCCGAGCTCCGCTGGTACATCCGGCGTTACGTCCGGGAGGCGCTCTTCGAAGTATCCAAGGGGATCTACTGCACGCACATCCTTGCACAGGACGTGTACTACGAGCGGACCGCGACGCTCGGAACAACGTGGCCGTTCCGGAAACTGTACGGGTTCCGGGAAGGGAAGCTCATCAGCCAGCTTGTCATGGACCCCGGTTCGACCATCGAAGACTACCACCAGGAGTACGCCGGGATCGACCAGGCCATAGAGATCTGGTGCACGGAGGATGAGCTCGGGGAGAGGATGGAGGATGCAGCCGAAGCTGGGGAAGGGGCGGAATGAAAATATTCCGTTGGGAAAACATCACTCCCAACCACTGAGTACGTCCCGCTAATTTTTTACCTGTTGCATTACTATTCCCCGTAATGACCGTGAGCGGCGATCGTACTGGCAGAGGGACGCCCGAAAGCCTCACCCGGGTCCGGTTCACCAACCTTGCCAAGCTGATGTTCCCGGAAGCGGGCATCACCAAGCAGGAGGTCATCGCCTATTATATCCGGATGGCCCCGCGGATGCTGCCCTTCCTTGCGAAGCGGCCGCTCACCATGCACCGGTACCCGGAGGGCGTGGACGGCGGGGACTTCTACGAGAAGGACGCGCCGCAGGGGACACCGGGGTACGTGGACATCTTCCCGCACTGGTCCGGTACCGCTGAACGGGAGGTCCGGTTCGTGGTCTGCAACAACCTCGATACGCTCCTCTGGCTCGCGAACCTCGCCTCGCTCGAGCTCCACGTCACCCTCTCGACCGCAGACCGGTACGACTCGCCCGACTTCCTCCTCTTCGACATCGACCCGGAACCGCCCCTGACGCTTGACGCCGTTATCGAAGTCGCCCATATCATCCGCGGGCACCTCGCCGACCGGGGTCTCCGGCCGTACGTGAAGACCTCCGGGAAGAAGGGGCTCCACATCGTCGTCCCGCTCGTGCCCGGCCACCGGTTCGGTGAAGTACGGGACTACGTCCACGAGATGGGAAAAGAGATCGCCGGCGATATATCCTGGGTCGTATCGGAGTTCCCCCGGTCCCGGGACGCCGGCACCGTCTTTGTGGACTACCTCCAGAACGCCCACGGCAAGACGATGGCCGCCCCCTGGAGCCTCCGGGCAACGGCCGGTGCGAACGTGTCCACGCCCATCGCGTGGGAAGCGCTCCGGCCG
>DASPUR010000140.1:0-7872 GCA_035622795.1 Methanoregula sp.
AACAGCCTCACCCCGACAGCCGCGAGGATAAAGAAGAGAATGGTGACAAAGACGATTGACCCGCCGGGTGCGAGGTTGTACATGAACGAGAGCTGCAGCCCCGCGACAACCGAGACGACCGCTACGGCGCACGCGGACAGCACGGTCCGCCGGAACGGCATCTTCAGCTGGATCATCGCGGAGGCCGGAATGACGATAAGGCTCGATACCAGGAGCACCCCGACAAGGCGCATGGCAACGACCACGGTCAGCCCGGTCAATATGGTGAAGACGAGTTCCAGGGCCGGCACCGGCAGGCCCGAGACCCGTGCAAACTCCGCATCGACGGTTATGCTCACCCATTCCTTCCAGAACAAGAGCAGGATCCCCACGACGATTATACCGAGAGCTGCCGCAAGGAGGAGATCGGTCTGGTTTATGCCGAGGATGGTGCCGAAGAGGAACGACAGGACATCCACTGCCACGTTCTGCGTCACACTTATCAGCATGATGCCGATGGCGAGCCCCGCGGCAAACAGGATCGCGATGGCCGCATCCGATGCTACTCTCAGTTTACCGAGCGCGTGGATCCCCAGCGCCCCGAGGATCACCCCCGCTACTGCGGTGTACAGAGGGTAAATTCCTGAATACAGCCCGAAGGCGATCCCACCAAAGGCCACGTGGCTCAGGCCGTCTGCAACAAGCGACAGCCTGCGGAGGACCAGGAATACCCCGAGGCCTGAACAGGTCACGGCGATGATCAGCCCGCCGATGAGTGCGCGGACCCCGAACTGGTATGCGAGGAACTCAAGGACCATACTATTTCAGATGCTCCTTCCCGCTTTCAGCATCAGGTTCCACAGGCCCTCCGCGTTGAGGTTTGCCGAGGGGCCGTCATAGACCACCTTCCGCTGCAGGAATATGACCCGTTCGACATGTGCTGCGAGATCGGGCAGGTCATGAAGGATCATCAGGACGGTGATCCGGTGCTCCCTGTTCAGGTGGGATATCAGCTGGTAGAATTCCTGCTTGCTCTGCGCATCCACGCCGTTGGTAGGTTCATCGAGGGCGATAATGTGCGGCCGCCCGACAAGGGCGCGGGCTATCAGCGTCCGCTGCTGCTGGCCCCCCGAGAGGTCGGAAAACAACTCATGCTGCACCCTCCCGAGGCCGGCTTCGGCGATGGCATTGTCCACGGCCTTCCTGCTGCCGGCATCCATGCGCCGGAACAGCCCGATCTGGCCAAACGTCCCCATCTCGACGACTTCGCGGGCAGTGATCGGGAACTGCTCCTGCCGGATGACCGGGTTCTGTGGCACATAGCCGATGCAGGGCCTGCACGGGGTCATGCCCTCGCACTCATCGATATGGCAGGAAAAGGAGATGGTTCCCCTCCCGGGCCTGAGGAGGCCGACCATGATCTTCATGAGGGTGGACTTGCCGGAACCGTTCGGCCCGGCAATCCCGACCAGCTCCTCCTGCTGGATCGAGAGCGATACATCTTCAAGAACAGTGTTCGTTCCGTACGCAAACCAGACCCTGTCGAGGGTAAGACATACCTGCTGGTTATCCTGAAGTGTCACGGGCATGCCATAGCTCTCTTCATTTCCTTCAGGTTGTTCTCCATGATCGAAACGTAATCGGAGTCCTCTGGTGTTCCCTGGCCGGGCGGGAGGATTTCCATCGTCGTGAACGGGTACACGGGCACGTTCAGCTCGGATGCCACCGATTTGCTCAGGTCTTCTGCTTCATCCGGCTCCGCGAGTATCCCCCGGGCACCGGATGTTTTCGCCTCCTGTATGATCGCAGCCATCTGCCGGAGGGATGGTTCTGCGTCGGGGTTCATCCCCGAGATAGAGATCGGCGTCAGGTTGTACGCTGCCGCGGTGTAGTCGAGGAAGGCGTGCGAACTCAGGAGCGTCCGTGTAGAGCAGTCCGAGAGCCCGGCCTTATAGTCGGAATCGAGCTGTGCAAGCCGGCCCTCAAATGCTGCGGCATTGTTCTGGTAGTACGTTGCATTTGCCGGGTCCGTTTCCGACAGCTGCCGGGCAACACCGGCCACGTAGTACTCAGCAAGCTGCGGTGACAACCAGAGGTGCGGATCTTCGGTCAGGTTCGGGAAGCCGGGGTACCGGCTCTTCATCTCCTCGTAGACCGGTCCCGGGATGGTATCGGGAAAGGACACGAGCTTCAGGTCAGGGTTTGCCGATCCGGCAAGGGCTGCCGCCCAGGGTTCGAGAAACGGCCCGTCATAGAAGAAGATCCTTCCGTTCCGGAGCGCCAGAGCGTCGGCGGGCGTCGGCTCATAATCATGGGGATCAGCCCCCGGGGGAAGGATCTGGGTCAGGGTGATATGGTCCCCGCCAACGGGTGCGACGAGGAGCGTCAGGGGCCGGAACGAGGTTATCACCGGTATCCCCCCCTCATAACCCGTCCCGGGCGCAGGTCCGGCCTGATCCGATCCGCCCGGGCCGGCCGTGCAGCCGGATGCCGCACTGAGTGCAATGGTTATCACCAGGACCGCTGCCTGCAGAACCGGGACATATTCCAGCCGAACCATCGCACCCAACCCCGGAAAGCCTGCCCGCCTTCCTGCAACCTGTTTTGCGGGTAGTGCATATAATAGTTATGAGAAATTTGGAGGATGACCAAACCTTATTTTCCGGAATTTCTCCGAACTGCCGTCAGGGTTATCCGGTCTGCAACGGGAATTTCCGGCACGGGTTTATTTCCCGGACGCGTTTTATGTCTCACCGGATCCGAGGCAGCCGTTATCGTGGGTGATATCCCCGCATATTCCCCGGCGGGGATGCCCCATCGCCCTGCACATCGTGTCGATCGCCGACTTAGATACGAGACTCTCGAACCGCGAGACTTCGGAACAGGCCTGGTCGCTTGAAAGCCCGAAATGAGTGAAAGCGAGCGCGAGAATCCGGTGTCTCTTGACCATGAACTCCGCTGCAGCCTTTCCTTTCACAGACAGGACCACTCCGTGGTATGGCAGGTATTCAACGAACCCTTCACCGGCAAGTTCTACCACGGTCTTGGTGATGGTCGAGGGATCCACGCCGAATTCCCTGGCGATATCATTTGTCTTCACCGGCCCGGTCCTCCCGTTCAGGAACTTGATGTACTCGGTTTTTTTCGGTGAAAGACGAGGCCCCGCATCATTGTCCATGACCGCTATGGTGCCCGCAAAGTCAAAAATGTTTGCTGTCATCCCAAAATTTTCCGGGACCGGTAACGATCGGGACCGGGACCGGACGGGAATCCGGTTCTTATCCGTCAATGGTTCATGAACACATCAGTGAACCCGCAGCCAGATGCCGGCAACAATCCCGATGATGAACGCTGCGCCGAGGATGCAGAGGGCGATGACCATCCCTGCCGGGCGGCTGTTCCGTTCCCTGCGGGGACCTGTCGTCGCAGTCGTCCCGCCCTGCCGGGCAACCTCGCGCTCGGTTTTCAGGGAGCGCCAGAACAGGCGGGCGATTGCGAGGAAAAAGACCAGGATGATCAGCTGGGCGGCAGCAGAGACGACCGGCGAACTCCCCTCCACGCTCCGGATCCCGCCGAGCAGGAGGCCGAGCATGAACGCAGCGAGGGTAAAATAGAACCCCGCGTACTCCCGGGGGAAGACCATCTCCTGGAGTTTGCGGTTCTGCTCGTCTGCCTGGTCGGGCATTTCCAGCCGCTGGTACGCGATCGCGAGAAGAGCCCGTGCATAGGTATCGTAGGGGCTTAAGCGGACTGCACGCTCGAGCACTTCGGCGGCCTCGCTGTACCTGCCGAGGTTGTCGTATGCGACCCCCATCGAGACCCAGCTATCAGCCTGGCCGGGAACAATCGCAGCCGCCTGCCGCGAGCAGCCGAGCGACTCTTCGAACCTGCCGAGGTTGATAAGCGCCACCGCCTTTGCATTGAGGGTCCGCCAGTCACGGGGGTTCTCTTCAAGCATCCGGTCGAGCGATTCGATAGTACCCGGTGAAGGTTTTGGCGCAGCGGCGCCGGTACCGGAACTGTGCCGGCCGGGAGTGTCTCGTGCCATGGATAGATGATTAGGGATTCATCCTCTCCTGTATTAAAGGCGTTACAATCAAAAAGAGCTCCTGCCTTAAGGATCCCGGATATGGATCAGATACTCACGTTCAGCAGGGAGCGGATGGCGAGGCCGATCGCAAAGGAGATCGCCGCAATCCCGAGGCTTATCCCCGCCATCTCGCCGAACCGCTGCCAGAACGGGAGTTCCTTTGCCACCGACAGGTAAAACGTGAAGAGGAAGATGATCACCACCGCTGCAGTCAGGGTGACAGCGAGGGAGGTAACCGGGTCCCCGAGGATGAGGAAAGGCAGGATGAGGAGGCCGACCGTGAACAGGTAGGTCGTACCGGTATATGCGGCTGCCTTCATGGGCCTGTTCGGCCCGGTCTCCGAACGGAGCGAGAGGTATTCCGAGGCTGCCATCGAGAGTGCGGCCGCTACCCCGGTGATAAGCGCGGCGACCGCGATAACCGGCGGGCTCCGGATGGCAAAGGTCAGCCCTGCGAGCATGCCGGTGAACTCGACGAGGGCATCGTTCAGCCCGAGGACGACCGCGCCCATGTACCGGAGCCGTTCTTCATCGATGAGACCGATGAGTTCCCGCTCGTGGGCCTCCTCGTCTGCGAGCACCTTCTCTGTCCCCGGGAGCCGTGCGGTCACCACTTTATAGGCCTTCTGCGCACGCCGCTCCCCTCCCTCCATAAGTTTTGCCGCAAATGTCACCCCGAGCGTGCCGGCAATGATGCAGGAAAACCAGATCCGGGCCCGGGAGGGGGCGACCTCGCGCCCGGTGAACTGTTTCCAGATCCCGTAATGTCCTCTCTCTTCTTCAGCGATGCGGCGGAGGACGGGGCGGGCAGCAGGATCGGGGGTCTGCTCCGCAAGCCGGGAGTAGATGTGGTACTCGGTGATCTCGCCCCTCTGGTGAACAAGGAGCGCTCTGCGGAGTTCTTCGTCAGGTGCTTCTGTCATGGGATCACGGTTCCTGGCACGGGTTCATAGACTGTGGGGAAGAGCACGGACTTAAACCATTTGGCTGATGCCTTGTGGCCGGAGGTACAGGCCCAGGCCCCCGGCATCCCGATCCCGGCGCGGTGACCAAAACGAAGGTCAGGAAAATAAAGAATGGGAGGAAGGCAGATGTAACCGTACCGGGAAATACCCTCAGGTCGCTGTCCCCGACGAGCCGGCTCTGCGGTGGTCCTCTGCGGGGATCACGATCTCGAACCTGACCCCTTTTCCCGGTTCCCCGTTCTCGGTAATAGTGATGCCGGTTATCGCGAGGATCTCCCGGCTCAGGAAGAGCCCGAGTCCTGTGTGTTTTCCGAACCCCCGGGTGAAGATCAGGTCCTTCTCTTCCGCAGCGACGCCGACCCCGTTGTCCTCGTATACAATAACGCCGGCGTCCCCGTTCCCGGTAAACGAGAACCGGATGGAGGTGACGTTCCCGCCATGCCTGAGGGAGTTCTCCATGAGGTTGTAAAACACCTTCTCGATCAGGCTGTCTGCGTACACGGATACGCCCCTGATATCGATGGCGAGCACGATCCCCCCGAGAGGGAGCTGGGCTGCGGCAGACCGGATCGTGTCCTCAATGTCCTGCCAGACCGGTGCATTCACCCCGATGTTCTGGTAAGACCGGGTAAAATCGATCTGCCGGGACATCGCGGCCGTGATCTCGTCCTCCTTTGCAATGAACTGCAGGAGATCCGGATCGTTCGTCATCGTTTTCGAGAGTTCGAGATAGGTGCGGAGCCCGGAGAGCTTGTTGACGAGATCGTGCCGGGTGACCGACGAGAGTATATTCAGTTTCGTGTTTGCAACCTGCAGGGCGTTCTCGATCTGCTTGATCCGGGTGACGTCCCGGATAATCCCGACGATGAAGATCTCGCCGAAGGTGTTGGTATACCGGGTCTTCTTCGTGGAGATGGAATGCACTCCCCCGCTGGCATCGGTTATCTTCTCCTCGTTCTCGTTCTCGAGGCCGGTCCGGAACACGTCCTCGTCCTTTTCCCGGAAGATCGCCGCTTCCTCTTTTTTAAAGAAATCGTCGTCCGACTTCCCGATAAGCTGTGCCCGCGTATGGCCGGTGAAGGTGCAGAAGGCGTCGTTGACCAGCACGAAGGTATGGTTCCGGTTCTTGACAAAAACGGGATCGGCGATTGTATTGATGATCGCATCGAGGTATTTCCTGGATTCCTTCAGTGCACGTTCGATCCGTTTTATGTGGGTTACGTTGCGGAGCGACTCTATGGCACCGGTCATCCCGCCGGCGGGATCGAAGAGCGGCGTTGCGGAAACCCAGAGTTCAATCTTCGTGCCGTCAGGGAGGACGTGCGTTGCCTCGGTCCTGACCACGTGTCCATCGATGATGCAGTTCGGGTACTGCTCCCGGATCCCGGCGATGTCCTCGTGGAGGACATAGTCGATGAGGGCCGGGCGGGCATACCCGTAAAACCAGACCGAATATTCCTGACCGTCCTTTCCGATCATGCCGGACGCGGGGAGACCGCTCAGTTTCTCGATGGCCCGGTTCCATGCGACGATCTTGCCATCGCGGTTGATCACGAAGGTCGGGTCCGGCAGGAAATCTATGATCGCGGAGAGGCGCTGGTTCATTTCTTTGAGTTCCTCCTCTGCCCGTTTCGCCCCCGTTATATCGTGGATTACGTGGACGCTTCCGGTTATTGTGCCTGCTGAATCGCGAAGCGGAGTAACCGAGACGTGGATGTCCCGGTCCAGCACCCCGTCATGGATCTCGGCCTCGTGGGCTTTTCCGTCTGCAAGAAGGAGGGCGTGAGGACACTCCCTGATAGGCCCGGTGCCTTTGTGGACCAGGTCGTAGCAGGTCCTGTCCCGGGCCTCCAGCTCGCTGACCCCGTAGGCATCTGCCATCGCCCGGTTGATCCTGACTATCCGGCGTTCCTTGTCGATGATGGCGATCATGTCGGGAGCAGCGTTAAAAGTCCTCTCCCATTCATCCCTGGCCCGGATGATCTCGTCCCGGAGGCGCCTCTGCTCCGTGATGTCGTGGGCTATGGAAGAGGCCCCCGTGATCGTTCCGTGGTGATCGGTTATCGGTGAGATCACCAGAGAGACCTCGATGGTCCGGCCGTCTTTCGTAACCCGCCGGGTCTCGAAACGCTCGATAGTCTCACCTTTTCCGATCCGTTCCAGGATACGGGTGATCTCGTCCGGACGGTCAGGGGGAAGGAGCATTGCAACCGGCCTTCCGAAAGACTCGGATGCAGGGTACCCGTAGAGGTGTTCGGCACCGGCATTCCAGTCGGTGATCACCCCGTTCATGCTCATCCCGATAATAGCGTCGGTTGACGACCTGACTATGGCCGCGTACCGCAGGTACCGGAGGTTTTCTGCCCTGATGGCAGCGCTGAGATACGAAACGATCCACCCGATCATGATGAAGATCGCCGCCCGGACAACAGCCTGGTAGATCGGGGCAGGGGGGGCGGCAATTCCGAAGACCAGAGCACAGTAGGCGGCCGAGAGGACGGCAGCAAAGAATGTCCCGCGCTTCGGGTAGAAATACGCCGCAAGAATGATCGGGATATAGAAGAGGTGGGGGAGGACGTCGGTGATCCCGCGCGAGAGGCCGTAGGCATTCAGCCCGAGGGCTGCTGCTGCGCCAAGCGCGATAAGTGCGGGCACACGGTCCTGCCATTTATCCCCGTGAATCGCCATCGATGTCCTCACCGGATACCCCGGAATGTACATTTAAGTCTCTCGCTCTGCCTTTTTATGACTTGTATTGGTGCAGGCCGTAAGGACACGGTAGACCGGCCGGTGCCTGAACGTTCACCGCGGGCACTTTCACCCCCCGCCCTCCTCCGG
>DASPUR010000141.1:0-4931 GCA_035622795.1 Methanoregula sp.
CACTGCCTGAAATACTTCTGCGGGAACCACCACCTCCCTTTTAACCACGACTGCGCGAAGATCCAGGAATGGAAGCAGAGGCCCCCCGCTCCCCGGCGTTGAAAAGGCCGGCTGGTCACCGGCAGCAGATTCCCGTAACCCGCTGGAAGTGTGCAGGCCGAACAGATGCGAAGAAGCGTTCTTTAAAAAACCCGCCCGGGAAGCACCGGCCGGGGCCGGTGCCCTTCCGTACCACCGATACCTATAAAGCAATCCCCGGTGAGAAGGACGGGCATGGCACTCAAGGAGAAGATCATCGATGTCATCGGCGGGCCCCACCCTGCCGCGGTAGCAACCCTTGATAACGGTATGCCGGCCGTGAGGTTCATGGTCCTTGCCGGGTTCCCGGATATGACGCTCGTGGGGGCGACCATGAAGGACACGAATAAGGTCGGGCAGCTGAAGAAGAACCCGAATGCTTCGATCGCGATATGGTCGGGGAAGGAATATTCCGACCCGTACGTGAACCTGAAAACCATGGGGAAGGTCCACGAAGATGTCGCGACCAAGAAGAAGTACTGGAACCCGATGTTCGAGCAGTATTTCAAGACTCCGGAGAACCCCGATTTCGTTGTCGTCGTCTTCACCGCTACCGAGATCACGTACCACGCGGCAAACATGGCCGGGGTCGAGACCTGGAAGCGGTGATCTTTTTTTTTGCCATTGCATTTTTAACCAGCCCGCGCCCGGGTGCCGTGGCGGCTGGGCCGGAGCTTGGCATGAAAAAAGGCTGGGACGGGGGATTACAGTGCTACGCTTCGACCCGGATCGTCCCTACCATCGAGGGGTGTACCGAACAGTGGTACGGGTAGACCCCGGGGCTCGAAAAGGTGAAGGAATAGGACGCGCCGTGCGGCAGTTCGGTCGAGGCGAACTGCACCGGGGAGTTCTGGTCCGAACTGACGGTATGGGTCTCGCTCCCCTGGTTGACCCAGGTGACGGTGGTTCCCGCCTTTACCGTGAGAGACGAAGGGGTGAAGTCGAATTCCTTTATGGTGATGACATCCGATGACGCTGCGGGCGTGGCCTGCGCCTGCGTGACTGCCGGCTGGGCTGACGGGGCTGACGGGGCCGTGCAGCCCGAAGCAGCGAGGAGAATGACCAGGCAGCAGGCAAAGACCACGGGAATGCGGAGAGTCGGGGGCATATCCTACCGTTGTGGCGGAGGGTTAAAAATAGTTCTTGTTCCGCAGCCCGCTGATGCCGCCGGCTCCTCCGGAAGGAGAAATCACGGGATCCTCGGCGGGGTGGACGCGGTCCGGTATACGAAAACCCCCGGCCGTTATACGGAATTTGCCAGGCCCGGTTCACCCGGGGCAGGGATCCGAAATGACCCGGGTCCCCTGATTGTGACCTTAAAGTCAGGGGATTTCCCGGGCACAGGTGTACCGGTGCGGGATCAGATACTTTTATCCCGGTTATTCCCGTTAATTAGATGGTAGAGCAGGAGGCCCCGCGAGCTCTATGAAGAACCCCGCACCCGGACACCGCCCGAAATTCTCTACCGATACCCTCCACACGAGGTTCCCGGAACCGGAAGACACCGGTAAGACCGGTGCCCGGTGGATCGTTGTCGGCGAAGGGACGGTAGCGGTACGGGCCGGTCCACCCATGACCGTGTTTCTTGAAAAACCGCCGGCCCCGGCTGGTTTTACGGTCGAAGAACCGCAGTACCTCGGGCACCGGGGGGAGATCCCGTTGTATGCGGCCGGGGTCGCTCCGGGCTCGACGCTCCCGCCCGGCTGGGAATTCTTCGGGGTGCGGGACCTTTTCGGGAGGATACCGGACGAGGAGCTTGCGCTTGCCGCCCTCGCGGTCCAGCTCACCGGGTTTGACCGGGAAACCCTGTTCTGCGGCAGGTGCGGGTTACGGACGACCCGGGCCACCACGGAACGGGCCCGGAGCTGCCCTTCCTGCGGGCTCGTCGTGTACCCCCGCCTCTCCCCGGCGGTCATCGTGCTCGTCGCGCGCGGGGACCAGGTCCTCCTCGCCCGGTCGCCCCGGTTCCCGCCGGGGATGTTCAGCGTCATTGCCGGTTTTGTCGAACCCGGGGAGAACCTCGAGCATGCCATCCACCGCGAAGTCCGGGAGGAGACCGGGATCGAGGTTTCGAATATCCGGTACTTCGGGAGCGAGCCGTGGCCCTTCCCCCATTCGCTCATGATCGGGTTTATCGCCGATTATGAAAGCGGTGGCATCGTCATCGACAAAAAGGAGATCGAGTCCGCGTTCTGGTTCGACCGGGAGCACCTCCCCCGGATCCCCGAGAAACTGAGCATCTCACGCGCACTCATCGACTGGTGGGTGCACGAGGGGGCCGGGGGCCGGTGATCCGCACCGGCGTCAAAGGAACGTTCGCAGGAACGAACCAATAAAGCCGGTTTTCCGGCCCGGAATCGTCCGAAGCAGGTTTTTTTAAGGGTATCGTTACCTGGTTTTCCCGAATCCGCGGACATAAATACCCCGTGCACTAAGCAATCTTTACGGTATTGCCGTCACCATTTGCGAGCCCGAATCCCATGACCGTCTCTGCCGATGCACGCTGCGCTGGACAGCCTTCCTCCCGGGGAAGGGAACTGTACCTCGAGGGAATGGCCCTCGGGCGCGAGGGCAGGCACGAAGAGGCGCTCGCATCGTTCTCGGAAGCGATTGGGGTCGACCCCGGGTACGCGCTGGTATGGGTCGGCCGGGGCTTTGCGCTCGGCAAGCTCGGCCGGTACGAGGAGGAGATCGCCTGCTGCGACCGTGCGCTCGGGATCGACGAGGACTGTATCGACGCGTGGAACAACAAGGCGTTCGCGCTCGGGATGCTCGACCGGTTCATCGAGAAGGTGTACTGCTGCGAGCGGGCGCTCCGGATAGACCCCGAGAACGCCACCGCATGGAACAACAAGGGCGTGGCACTGGGCATGCTCGGGAAATTCGAAGCCGAGGTGAGGTGCTGCGACCGTGCGCTGGAGCTCCGCCCCCGGTACCTCTCCGCGTGGGTCAACAAGGGATACGCTCTCGGCCGGCTCCGGCATTTCGACGAGGCGATCGCCTGCTACGACCGGGCCCTGAAGATCTACCCGTTCTACCTCTCTGCACTCGTGAAGAAGGCCGATGCCCTCATCGCGCTGAAACAGTACCGGGACACCCTCGAGATCCTGGACCGGGCCCTCACCATCGATCCCGACAATGCAAAAGCCCTGTACCGGAAGGGACTCACGCTCAGCAAGATCGGGAAGCACGAGGAAGCGGTCGGGGACCTCAAAAAAGCCCTCGAGATCGACCCGTCGATCGCCGACGCATGGGTTGTTCTTTCCAACTCCTGTTTCATGCTCGGGAAGCTCGACGAGTCCGCGCACGCGTTCGACATGGCATACTACATCGATGTCAAGGATGTCAGGACCGGGGTGGTCAAGGGCCTCTCCCTCCTCAAGTCGGGAAAATTCGACGATGCCCTCCGGTGCTTCTCCGACGTTTTCGGGGTCCTCCTCCGGTAAGCCCGGGACCACCCGCCCTTGACCGGGCCCTTCATCCCCACCTCCCTTTTTTATGCATCCCCGCCGAACAGATGCTATGGATGTTGAGGAGTTTGTCAGGAGGAAGATCGCGCACGGTGAACCGGAAGAGGCCATCCGGGACGAGCTCACCGGGCGGATCCTCGAGATAAAAGACGTGCAGCCCTCCTATGCATCCGCCTTCTCCCGCGCCGTCATCGAAGAGGTGAAGAATACCCGGGGCCTCAGGGGGGATTTTTTTGTCTTCGAGCCCGCAGGGGTGCACATGGGGGAATTCGGGGTCGGTTCCCGGGGGAAGGGGGATTTTTTCGCCCACCGGCAGATCGCCCGGATCATCGGCAAGACCTCGGCTTCGGTCGGCGTAGACGAGATGGATGATGCCGGCGCGGTGAAGGCTGCTGGCGAGTATATCGTCTGCACGGTCGACGGGATGCACTCCCGGCTCTCCGACTACCCGTTTCTCGCCGGGTTCCATGTCACGCGGGCTACCCTGCGGGACACGTACGTCATGGGGGCGAAGCCGGTCATGCTCTTTTCCGATATCCATGTTGCCGACGACGGGGATGTTGCGAAGATCTTCGACTATACTGCCGGTATCACCACGGTCGGCGAAGCGATGGATGTGCCGCTGGTCACCGGATCGACCCTGCGCATCGGCGGGGACATGGTACTCGGAAGCCGGCTCACCGGTTGTGTCGGGGCAGTTGGCGTTGCATCGCACCTCACCGCCCGGAAGTCGACTGCCCCCGGTGACGTCCTCCTGATGACCGAAGGCGCCGGCGGGGGGACGATCGCGACTGCCGCCATCTACTCCGGGTTCCCGGAGGTGGTGGAACAGACGATCAACCTCAACTTCCTCACAGCCTGCGAGACGCTGATGAAGAGCCCGGCCTTTCCTTTTGTCCACGCGATGACCGACGTCACCAACGGCGGGCTCCGGGGCGACGCGTTCGAGATGGCGGAGACCGCCGGCTGCAGGATCGTCATCAACGAAGCCTCCATCGGGGGACTCGTCGAGCCGCACGTGAAGGCGATGCTCGATTCCCTCCGGATCGATTATCTCGGGGTTTCTCTCGATGCGCTTCTCATTGTCGCCCCGCGTGAAGCGGCGCCCGGCATCGCCGCAGCCATCGGTTCGGCGGGGGTCAGGATCCGCGAGATCGGGTATGCAGAGGCCGGAAAACCGGAGGCAGTTCTTGTGGTGGACGGGGAGGAGAAGGATTTCTCCCCCCGGTTCCGGGAATCGGCATACACGCCGGTGAAGAAAGTCGCCGATACCGAAGGAAGGGACTTCGACGAGATGAAGGCGGGTGTCCTCAGGGCATCAGAGGCGGCGATCGCGAAGAAAATGCGGGTGCTCTCGGGGCTCAGGCGCGGGTCTTTGTAGTT
>DASPUR010000142.1:0-2466 GCA_035622795.1 Methanoregula sp.
TGTTGACGCGCGAGAAGGTGGTGTCGGCGACACCCACCCTCATCCGAGCACCCCGCAGGCGGCGTCGACGCCGTCACCCTGCAGTTTGCAGCCGAGCTTCTTCAGCGCAAACTGGGTCGCACCGAGCGTGGCGATGAGCTCGGGCGCGCCGACCGCGCCCATGCTGCCGATCCGGAAGATCTTCCCTTTGACATGGTCCTGGCCGCCGGCGATAACGATCCCCATTTTCTTGATGATCCCCCGCATCTCGTCATCCTTGATGCCGGCGGGGTACTCGATCGCCGTGACGGTCGAGCTGTAGTGGTGCTTGGCGTCAAGCTTCGGGAAGAGGGAGAGGCCCCATGCCTTTGCGGCTGCCTGAACCGCCTTCGACATCTTCTGGTGCCGCGCGATCCGGGCCGGGAGCCCTTCCTCCTCGATCATGAGGCAGGCCTCGCGGAGGGCGAGGAAGAGCGGGACTGCGGGCGTGTACGGCGTCTCCATCGGTGATCCCGAGGCGCTCTTCCTGTACGCGGGAAGGTCGAGGTAATACGGCGGGGTCTTCGTCATGCGTTCCCACGCTCTTCCGCTCACGGAGACCATCGCGAGCCCCGCCGGTGCCGCGAGGCACTTCTGCGATCCGGTAATGGCGATATCAATGCCCCACGTATCGGCTTCGACGGTATCGCCGCCGATGGAGGTGATGGCGTCCATGATGCAGAGGGCGTCGTGCTTCCTACAGAGCTTCCCGACCTCCTCCGCCGGATTCTTTATCCCCGCCGAGGTCTCATTGTGGACGAAGGTTACGACCTGCGCCCCCTGCTCGAGCCGGGCCTTCAGGCCCTCGAGGTCGAGCGGGGTGCCCCATTCAGATTTGATCTCGTGCGCTTTTCCGTACCGCTGGCTTATCTTCAGGAGCCTTTCGCCGAACTTGCCGTTCACGAGGCAGGCGATCTCCTTGTCCCTGCCGACATTGGCGATGGCAGCTTCCATTCCGGCGGTTCCGGAACCACTAATCACAAAAAGGTCGTTTGTGGTCCCGAACGTGGTCTTCAGTACCCGTACACAGTCTGCGTACGCGGCGCCGAACTCGGCGCTGCGGTGGTTGATTGCCTGACGCGACATTGCGAGCCTGACCCGTTCCGGTATCGGGACCGGGCCCGGCAGCATCAGGAGGAGTTCTTTTTCCATGTGGATCTGCTCATAGTATTTTAATAAAGACACAATATAAGTTTGGATAGAAGGTATGGCAGACGTAGCGATAATCTGTGGATCCGCATCGGACAGCGCGATTGCGGACAAGGCCAAGGCAGTCCTCGATTATTTCCGGATCCCGTGGGACTACCAGGTGATCTCGGCCCACCGTGACCCGGAGAAGCTCGACGCCTACATCAAGGCGAGCCAGTGCAGGATCTTCATCGCCATCGCCGGCCTCTCTGCCGCGCTTCCCGGGGTCATCGCTTCCAAGACCGAGAAGCCGGTCATCGGCGTCCCGGTGAGCGGCACCCTCAACGGCATGGACTCGCTCCTCTCCATCGTCCAGATGCCAAAGGGCGTCCCGGTGGCCTGCGTCGGGATCGATAACGGCGAGAATGCGGCGTACCTCGCGGTCCGGATGCTGAAGCTGCTGAAGCAGTGATCTAATCTCCTCTCCTGTCGCTATTTTCAAACACTGCAGAGATCCGTATATTCCCGGAAAACGATGCCCCCCACTCTTGCGCCGCCAGTCCCCCAAGGGGGACGGGGCGCAGTGTGACACCCGGGTTAATGCACGTGCCAAAAATCATCAAAGCGACTCCACTAGTGTAACGGAGCACGCTAAAATCAGGGAATTTCCGTATTTCTGTTATATTTTCCGTAAGATTTTCGGAAAAACTCAGCGGTGGTGCAATGATGATCCTTTTTTTCTGGAGAGATTTTGGAAACCTCCTGAGGAACTATCGCAACCGGGGGATGCCCTCGCGGCGGGGGCGGAAGCACATGGTGCTGGAGCCCCCAAGAGCGACACTAAAAAAATCATTCGTGCTTTTCTTTATCTCTGGTTGCAACAACACTTGCACCCTTCCCCTTCCTCCCCCACGGGCACACCCACAGGCACATCCCGCAGACGGCGACACCTTTCTGGTTCTCCATCTCTTTGAAATACCGCTCGCACGCCGCCGCATCGAACCGGGCCTCCCGCGGCTCATCCTCGCTGAACTCTCTGCCCGTGAACGCACTGACCGGGCAAACATCCACACACGCCGTGCAGTCGCCGCACCGGGGTGCCATCGGTGAACCCGTCGGCTCAAGGGGCGCATCGGTGAGCACCGTCACCCAGCGGACGCGGGGGCCGTGATCGGGCGTGACGAGCAGGCAGCTCTTCCCGATCCACCCGAGCCCCGCGAGGTGCGCGGCAAGTTTCTGCGAAAAGATCCCGGCTATCTTCTCATCGGAGGTCCGCTTCGATGCCGGAATGGGGAAAGCATCGAACCCTTCCCGCCGGAG
>DASPUR010000143.1:0-6512 GCA_035622795.1 Methanoregula sp.
GTTCCACATCCTCATCCTCGGGAGGAGAAACGAAGGGCTTTCCGATATCGCAAAAGGATACCTCGAATATCTCGTCCACGTCATGGGTTACACGTATATCATGACCGACAGGCGGCCGGATATCCTGCCGGTGACGGTGAAAATCTACGAAGAGTCCTAAACGGACTCTTCTCCTTCTCGGAGTCTGATGGCCCATCGGACTACAAGGAAACCTGAAGGATTCCTCTCGCGGTTCGGGTCTGATGACCCTCACCGATTCGAAGAACACTGATGCGTTCTTCTCGTCCTCCAGGTCTGATGACCTGTCGGAATTCAAAGAAGCCTGATGTGTTCTTCTCGTCCTCCAGGTCTGATGACCTGTCGGAATTCAAAGAAGCCTGATGGCTTCTTTTCCTTATCGGAATCTGACGACTCCTCGAATCCCGAAGAACGTTGATACGTCGCAGGGCATACGGTTGCCATCGGGGTTTTACGAGACCGCCGGATCTTAATCCCGATGCCCGTCTCCCGGATCTCCGGGCCCCGTCACCGGTAACGAACCGCCACGGACAAGCCGGATGAGGTTTTCCCGTCCTTTTCTTACTTTCTGGACAGCTCCCTTACGATGGAGATCATTGAGCGTAGCACTGACGGTGGATTTGGGCATGCCGAGGACTCTTACGATCTCTGACTGGAACTGCTCCCCACCGTTCGCCTCGATGAGCCGGATAATCCGGTTTTCGAGGGTAACTATATCAGTTTCCGTTAATTGCGGTGCAGGGTCATCGGGATCATCCGGAGGATCTTCCAGATGGGGAGGTTGTTTCTTCCTCCGGTGAACGCGGTAGCCGATTATGCCCGCGGACACGGCGACAATTATGATAATTCCGAGCACAGCCGGCAGGAACGGAAACGAGGGGCTGTCAAGGACGATATCCGGTTCCCCGTCCCCAAAGGAACGGACGCCGTACCATACGAGCCCGTCACTGGTCTGCTTGTCAGCAGGGGGTTCTGCACTCCGTACGGTGTATCCTCGGGGGTACTGTATGACAAGCATGGAGTCTTTGTCCAGGTACATCCCGCTCGCGAATGCATCTCCGATTGAAAGGCTGTTATCCGCCACGCCAAAGTTTGTCCAGGAAAACGAATAGGTAATGACCCCGAACCTCCCGGTGGGTGACGTCTGGACATCTGCTTTACCGGAGAAATTGCCTACCGTCATAGGCCGGGATGTGCCCGCGGATGCCTGGCTGGCAGCGTGCTGCATAAGGTCCTCCAGCTGGGGGAGGTAGACAGAATCGAGATCTGCCGAATAATTTTCAAAATTATTCATATCGTCGTCGGTGACAATAGGCGTACGGTATTCCACCGTCCAGAATGCCGATCCGTCCCCGGCAAGCGTGATCGAATAGGTAGTAGTGTAATCGGTGGGAGCGGGTGCTGCCCACGCCACGGTCACTACCATGAAAAAAAGAACGGCGAGGACCGGGGCCGGATACCACATCCGCTTATTCATACGACACATTATCCCGATCAGTATCGTGATCTGCCTGCATAAAAAAATGAGGTCTGATTATATTCCTGTATCGGTTACTGCAACCCGGAAAAAATTTTCCGGAAATTTCAGCTGTTCCGGGCTCTTGGATCCCGGTTCAGGTTCCGGTAATTGTTCCCGCTGTCGTTTCTGGTCGTGTTGCCGTATGCGATCGCTCCCCCTGATCCGTTCCCGTTCCTGCCCTCCTGGAAATTCGTGGGGAACTGGTCATGACCCCCGGGAACAAGGACCAGGTGTCGCTGGTCGTGATTCTGATCCTGCCAGGACTGACCTCCCTTCCCCTGATCTATCTTGCTTACCACGGGCCACCCTCCGGCCGGTGACGGTATGTTCCGGTCGGAGATCTGGCCCTGCGGCCGGAAGTTCAGGTGCTCTGCCTGTAACAGGGTTCGGTTGCGGGTGTCCTGGATCCGATCGAACCGCACCTGCGTCTTTTCTTCAAACCTCTGTTCAAGTCGCTGGTTGTAATCGAATACTGTTGCTATCTTCTGGTAATCAGGGTGATCATGCTGGAGATTTTCAAGGACGAGCTGGTGCCGGGCGATCAGTTCCTGGGCGTGCAGGAGAACGGTATCGTCCGGTCTTGGCCGGGAGCTGATAGCGGGGGATCCCGATCCGGTTCCGGTATAGCTGGATCCCGACCAGATCGTACCGGGGGATCCCGCAACGGCTCTGTCACCGGGAAATACCGGAGCGAGACCCGGTCCTCCATCACCGGTAACATTGTATCCGGTCCAGTTGAACCGGTCAAATGTCCGCTCGGTCTGGTTCAGGTTCTGCCAGTACTGGCTGATGGCCCTGTCCGCGGCATCGGTCCTGTTCGATGCCAGTGCGCTTTCGAGTTCGGAGAGGCGGAGATCGGTATAGTTAATCTCCTTTTCCAGTCGTTCGCTCTGGTTGAAGGTGAAGGTACTGTCGAGGTTTTCAAACGCGAGCTTCATTCCGTACAGGGAACTGTCGGGGCCGAAAGGCCCATGGTAAGGCGGTATATCAAAACCCGTAACCTGCGTATCAGGCATCGAAGTGGCATTATCCGCTGCAGCAGTGCCGATGGCGCAGAGCAGTCCCAGCGCCACGAGTCCCATCAGCATTCCCAACCTGGTGTTCATCTTTTCCTCCTGTTCCGGTCCGTAACCGTTGACCGTTATGTTCTCTTTCAAATGCCATAAGGGTCGTCAGCGTCCATGAAAATTCTGGTCGTCCATACCGCGTTGCTCTGCCGCCCGATGGTTCCGGATTGTTCAGATGGCGGAACGGAGGCATTTCCTGCGAGAAATAAACCGTGCGATTTTCAGGGGAATTTTTGTTTTTTAGTGGGGGTGCCCGTTCCGGGGGATAAAAAAAAGCGAGCAGGTTCCCGCGGGCGCGTGCCCGCTGAACGCAATCACCGGCTGCCGGAATCTCAGAAAAGAGAACAGGTCCTTAAATCAACTCGTTCGATATCTTGGCAAACGTTGCCGTGAAGATCCCCGGCATCCCGCGGATCTCGTCCATCACGGCCTCGGGGACTTCGCTGTCCACGTTCAGCACCATGATCGCCGTCTCGCCCGGCCTGATCCGGCCGACCTGCATGCCCGCGATGTTGATGCTGTTCTTCCCGAGGATCGTGGATGCCCTGCCGATAACGCCGGGCTTGTCGAGGTGGCGGGAGACAATAACGTAGCCCTCGGGGATCATGTCCATGGTGTACCCGCCGACAGCGACGATGCGGCTCCGGCCCCTGAAAAAGACCGAGCCGCTGACCGTCTCCTCTCCCTTGTCTGTCCGTATGCGGATGGTGATGAGGTTCTTGAACCCTCCGGACTCCTGCGTAACCGTCTCGCTGACCGCGATGCCGCGTTCCTTCGCGATAAAATCGGCGTTGACGATGTTGACCGGCTGCTGGAGGACGGGATCGAGGAGCCCTTTCAGCGCGAGCCGGGTCACGAACTTCATGCTTCCCGCATAGGCGGAGAGTTCCCCGGCATAGATGCACTCGACCGACGAGAGCCGCCCGCCGGCGATCTGCGTCACGAAACGACCCATCTTCTCGGCGAGCTGGGCGTAGGGCTGGAGGATCTCGGCGTGCTCGGGCGGGACCATGGGGGCGTTGACCACGTATTTTGCCGACCCGCCTTTCAGGACCTCGACACACTGCTTTGCGACCGAGACCGCCACGTTGAGCTGCGCCTCCACCGTGCTCGCCCCGAGGTGCGGGGTGACGATGACCTGGTCGAGCGTGAGCAGCGGGGACTCGGTCGGGGGCTCCTCTTCGAAGACATCGAGAGCGGCCCCTGCCACCTTGCCGCTCTTTATGGCGTCATACAGCGCCTTCTCGTCGATTATCCCGCCCCGGGCGCAGTTGATGATCCGGACGCCATCTTTCATGGTGGCGATGCTCTTTGCATTGATGACGTGCTTTGTCTCGGCGATCAGGGGCGTGTGGACCGTGATCACGTCGGCCACGCGGAAAAGTTCGTCCATCGACATCATGGTAACGCCGAGCTGGGCTGCGCGTTCCCGGGTGATGAACGGGTCGTACGCGACGCACTTCATGTCCATCGCGTTCGCACGCTTGGCGACCTCGCGCCCGATCCGGCCGAACCCGACGATCCCCAGCGTCTTCTCGTTGAGTTCGACGCCCATGAACTTACTGCGCTTCCACTCCTTCTTCTTCAGGCTCGCGTTCGCCTGGGGTATGTTCCGGGCGAGCGCCTGCATCATTGCCATCGTGTGCTCGGTGGCGGCGAGGGTGTTTCCCTCGGGTGCATTGGCGACGATGATCCCGTTCCGCGTCGCCGCGTCCACGTCGATATTGTCCACGCCGACACCGGCCCGGCCGATGAACTTCAGCTTCTTCCCGGCCTCGATCACCTTTGCGGTTACCTCCGTGCCGCTCCGCACGAGCAGGGCGTCGTAACCGGGGAGGATTTTGCAGAGCTCGTCCTCTTTGAGCTCGGTCCTGACATCCACTTCGACGCCGGGTGAAGCCCTGAGGATAGCAAGCCCTTCTTCCGCCAGCGGATCGCTGACGAGCACTCTCGCGTTTGCCATAAAAACCCGTTAGTATATCGGCTCCGTACTTAAAGAGGGTTATTCTTTCCACTGGAACCGGAGGGAATCCGGCGGGATCGCGGCTTTTGGTAATTTCCCTCCGGCAGGGCCATGATAATTATTAAAGATGCGGGCGGCGAGATCATAAGTGGTAGAACATACCACGTGGTGAAGGATGAAAGACGTGCCCAATATTCTCTGGCTTGAGGAGATCCGGAAGGAAGACATCATTTCCGTTGGTGGCAAGGGGGCTTCGCTGGGTGAGATGGCGTCGATCGGGCTCCCGGTCCCGCGTGCCTTCGTGGTCACCGCCCAGGCCTTCCGCAGGTTCCTGGTCGATACCGGCCTCGAGAAGAAGATCTTTTCATCTTTCACGGGGCTTGATGTCGAGGACAACGAGCGCCTGGAAAAGGCTGCCGATGTGGCAAAGGCCATGGTCATGAAGGCAAAGATGCCGCCTGCCCTCCGGGACGAGATCCGGGGTGCGTACCGGCGCATGTCGAAGGACGAGCTGATCGTGGCAGTCCGGTCGAGCGCCACCGCCGAGGACCTCCCTGATGCGAGTTTCGCCGGCCAGCAGGAGACGTACCTCAATATCAAGGGCGAGGCGGCACTGGTGAACTCGGTCCAGAAGTGCTGGGCCTCCCTCTACGGCGCACGGGCAATTTATTATCGTGCCAAGCAGGGGTTCGACGATTCTACGGTGAACATAGCCGTCGTCGTTCAGCAGCTCGTACCCGCGGAGAAGGCGGGGGTCATGTTCACCTCCCACCCGATCACCGGCGAGCCTCTCACCATCATCGAGGGCTCATGGGGCCTTGGCGAGGCGGTCGTCTCGGGATCGGTCTCACCTGACAAATATGTTTTCGACCAGCGGACCGAGAAGGTCGTCGATACCCTCGTCTCCACCAAGAAGATCGAGATCATCGCAAACGGGGAGAACGGGACAAAGACTGTCGATGTCGATGCGGCCCGGCAGGAAGCCAGGGTGCTTTCGGACGCCGAGGTCGGGAGGCTCGCGATGTACGGCAAGATCGCGGAGAACCACTACGGCGTCCCGCAGGATGTCGAATGGGGCATTGTCGGACCCGATTTCTTCATCCTCCAGTCCCGTCCGATCACGACCATCGGGAGCCGCCAGGAGAAGGGAACTGCCAGCGGTCAGAAGGCAGGCACGAAGATTATACTCAAAGGGCAGGGAGCGGCACCGGGCATCGCATCCGGAAAGGTGGTCGTGATCCGCGATGTAAAGGACACGGGCAGCGTGAAGGAAGGCGATATTCTCGTCACCCGGATGACCAACCCTGACATGGTACCGGCGATGCGCAAAGTCGCGGCAATCGTCACCGATGAGGGCGGGATGACCTGCCACGCAGCGATCGTCAGCCGGGAGCTCGGGACCCCGGCCGTCGTGGGGACCAAGACCGCGACCGCGGTCTTAAAAAACGGCCAGCCGGTCACGGTCGACGGGGAGATGGGCCTTATCTACGACGGTATCGCGGAGACGCAGGCTCCCGCAAAGACCACGGCCCCGGTGGTGGCGCAGCAGGTGGCAGGCTCCGCCCCGATCATCACCGCAACGAGCGTCAAGGTCAATGTCTCCATCCCCGAAGCAGCGAAACGGGCGGCAGCGACCGGCGCCGACGGCGTCGGCCTGCTCCGGATCGAGCACCTCATCCTCGGTCTCAACAAGACGCCCGGCTGGTTCATAGCCAACAACCGGGAAGAGGATTTCATCAAAGAGCTCTACGACGGCATCAAGACCGTCCTCGATGCATTCCCGGGAAAACCGGTCTGGGTCAGAACCCTCGACGCCCCGACCGACGAGTTCCGGAACATGGAGGGCGGTTCGAACGAGCCGCACGAGCACAACCCGATGCTCGGGTGGCGGGGGATACGGCGCGATCTCCAGAGCCCGGAGCAGTTCCGGCTCCAGGTCGAGTCG
>DASPUR010000144.1:0-21903 GCA_035622795.1 Methanoregula sp.
TCAGGATTACGAATGCCTTGATCGAGTTCCCCTTTATCGGATCCGGTTTCCCTATTACGGCTGCCTCCGCAACTGCCTGGTGGGATACCAGAGCGCTCTCGACCTCGGCTGTCCCGATGTTGTGACCGGCAACGATGATAATATCGTCAGCCCGGCCGAGGATCATAATGTACCCGTCCTTTCCCTTGACCGCGAGGTCGCCCACGGCATAGCAGCCGTTAATCGTGTTCCAGTATTTTCGGTACCGCTCATCATCCTTGTAAACCATGCGGAACATCGCCGGCCACGGCGATTTCACCACGAGAAAGCCGCCGGTACCGGCAGGAACGGGTTTCCCGTCCTTGTCCACAACATCCGCCTCGATCCCCGGCAGCGGCTTACCGGCAAAGCCCGGCCGCATCGGTTCGCCGATCATCGTCGTTATCATGTGCATCCCGGTCTCCGTCTGCCACCAGGTATCGAGGATCGGGCAGCTGTCTTTGCCGATGACGTGGTAATACCACTCGAACGCCTCGGGGTTCAGGGGTTCACCGACGGACCCGATTATCCGGAGCGAGCTCAGGTCATACCGGTTCGGCCAGCTCTCACCCATCTTCATGAACATCCGGATGGCGGTCGGTGCGGTATAGAAAATGGAGACCTTCTGTTCCTGGATGAGGTTCCAGTAACTTCCCGCATCCGGATAGTCCGGCGTAAGTTCGGACATGAAGACCGTCGCTCCGACGGCGAGCGGGCCGTAGACAATATAACTGTGGCCGGTAATCCATCCCGGATCCGCAGTGCACCAGTAGATATCCCGTTCCTTGATGTCGAAGACGTATTTCGTGGTGTAATAGGTCCCCACCATATATCCCGCGCAGGTGTGCACGACTCCTTTTGGTTTTCCGGTCGACCCGCTCGTGTAGAGAATAAACAGCGGGTCCTCGGCGTCCATGGTCTCCGGAGGACAGTTGTCCGGAACGTCTGCCATCATCTCATAGAAATCCAACTCGAAACCGGGCTTCATTTCGATGGGGTGCTCGTTTCTCCTGCGGTAAATGATGAGGTGCTCGACAGTCGGCGCATTGAGGATCGCTTCTTCGACCAGAGTGATGAGGGGGATCGCCTTTCCCCGCCGGATCGAAATATCTGCGGTTATGACGACCTTGGCGCCGGCATCGTTTATCCTCATATTCAGGGCAGTCGAGCCAAAACCGGCGAATACGACGTTGTGGACGGCGCCGATCCGGGCGCAGGCGAGCATCGTGATTACCTGTTCCGGGACCATGGGCATGTAAATGCAGACGCAGTCGCCTTTTTTGACACCGAGTTTTTTTAAGGCATTGGCAAAACGCATCACCTTCGAAAGGAGTTTCTGGTACGTGAAGACCCGCTCCTCCCCGTCGTCGCCCCGCCAGATCAGTGCAGCCTTGTTGCGCCGGTCACCTGCAACGTGGCGGTCAAGGCAGTTTGCGGTTATGTTGAGTTTTGCATTGGTGAACCATTTTGCGTAAGGGTATTCCCACTCCCTGACCCTGTCCCATTGTGCGATCCAGTCGAGCTCATCGGCCATCCCGGCCCAGAACTGTTCCGGATTCGCAAGAAAGTCATCGTATGCTTTCTGGTAGTCGCCCATCCATGCATCTTGTTTGTACCGGGGGTCAGGTGTGTAGTACTTGACCTCCTCGACGAGCCTGACATCAAAGTCCTCAGTCATTCATTCACCGATTCTACATTATTAATCATGTTAAACATGGTATTTAACATTTTCACCAACCGACCATTCTATAAAACAAATTCCCATAGATCGGGCCCTGTAAATAGTTACTGGCCGATTTCGGATTCGACAAGCCTTCGGTCCGGTACAGATCCGGTACCCGTATTGTCGGAGACAACAAGAGTTATCTATCGGGGTTTTTTAATATACAATCAATGCTCGAAAAATTCAAAGGCTGCCTGCTCGGTGCTGCCATAGGTGATGCGCTCGGTATGCCGAACGAGAGCACATCCCCCAACCTGAATAAGATGAAATACGGGTACCGCAAGCCATACAAGGGGCACCCCAATGATGTCCTGGATCCCGGCCAGTTCACGGACGACACCCAGATGATGATCCTCGTCGGCACACTCCTCGCTGACGGCAAATACAACGAAGAACGGTACGCAACCGGTCTTCGTGAACTCTATAACCGTGGGGCGCTCCGGTTTCCTGATGGTTCGGTCTCTGCCGCCTGCGAGCACCAGGAACGGGAAAATGTTCCCCAGAAAGGGGTGAAATCAACCACTTCCGGGTGCCTTCCCGTCTCTATACCTTTTGCACTCAGTTACCCCGATATGAACGAAGCGTGCGAACGGGCGGTGAGGGCATGCAATGTCACCCACACCCACCCCGCCGCCCATGCCGCTGTCTCAACGTACGTGACACTGCTGTACCACGCTCTCCACGAGTCGCCAAAACCGATCGAGCGTGCTCTCGAGAAGGCACAGGTCGAAGACGATCTCCTGGGAGGTAAACTCCGGAATGCACTCATCCTGGAAAAAGAGGGTATGGACACCGAGACCGCCCTCCTCAAGATCGGCAACGATGTCTCCGTCTTCCAGACCCTCCCGATAGCGTTTTTCCTCATGAGCAGGTACCAGCACCCCCCCGATCTCCTGACCGTTGCGGCGAATACCGGCGGAAATACCGATACGATCTGCCTTCTCTGCGGCGGGTTCATCGGTGCTTCAAAAGGAATCGAAGCACTCCCCGCAGATCTCCTCGAAGGCCTCGAGGACCGGCAGCGCATCGAACTGCTGGCACAACGGCTCCACACGGTGTACAACCGCAGGCTTGGGCAGTGACGGGAAGAGAAATCCGAAAAATCCATAAAATACACGCCTTTTTTACCTGCGGCCAAAAAAGATTAAGTTTTTACAACTGAATATAATTCTATGAAAGTTGCCATTGTCGGAGCCTCCGGCTATGCCGGTGGTGAGCTTATCCGCCTTCTTGTTCACCACTCCACGGCAAGGGTCACCTGTGCCACGTCCCGGTCTCTCGCAGGAACTCCTCTCGACCAGATCCACCCCCAGCTCAAGGGTTTCACGGACCTGAAATTCGAGAACCCGGCGATCGATGCTCTTGACGCCGACGTTGCGTTCCTTGCCGTGCCGCACACTGCAGCGATGACGTACGCCGGAAAACTCCTTTCCCGGGGAATAAAGGTAGTCGATCTCAGTGCGGACTACCGCCTTCCCAAAGAGATCTTTGAAAAAGTGTACGGCGTGCCGCATACCGATTACTTCTGCGCACCGTACGGCATCCCCGAGATCCACCGTAAAGAGATTATCGGCGCACAATTCATCGCAAACCCCGGCTGTTTCCCGACCGGGGCCACGCTTGCAGCAGCGCCTCTGGCAAAAATGGCCCGCACGATCATCTTCGACTCGAAGACCGGGGTGAGCGGAGCGGGCGACAACCCGTCGGCAACCACCCATTATCCCAATGTCGGCGACAATGTCGGTCCCTATAAATGGACGACGCACCGGCACCTTGCCGAAATGAAGCAGGAACTGTCGTGCCTCGGATCGAACGCGGATGTTTATTTCACGCCCCATCTCGTGCCGGTAAACCGTGGCATCCTGACCACCGCCCATATCCTCCTCGATGAACCCATGGACCAGAAGGACGTCGAGAAGATGTACCGGGATTTCTACAAGGCTGAATATTTCGTCCGGTACCAGAAACCCAGCCTTGCAGCAGTACGGGGCAGCAACTTCTGCGACCTGATGGTCGAGTCCGAGGGCAAACGGATCGTGGCGATATCCGCCATCGATAATCTGGTAAAGGGCGCAAGCGGCCAGGCCATCCAGAACATGAACCTGATGTGCGGATTTGAGGAGAGGGACGGACTTACGGGAGCCGGGATGCTGCCGTAGGAGGAGAACATGCTGGTAAAAGAAGCGATGACAAAAAAACCCATAACCTGCCCCCCCGGCATGCCGCTGCGGGAAGCGACCGCCCTGCTCAGGGAGCATCATATCGGCGGACTCCCGGTGGTAGACAACGGGGAGCTGGTTGGCATGGTGACGGAATCCGACCTCATCTCGCTCCTGAAGACCGAAAGGGTATCTGAGGATCTCTGGCTCCCCTCGCCATTCGAAATTATCGAGATCCCGATCCGGGAATACGTCAACTGGGAGAAGACCAAGCATGCCCTTCGGAATATCGGGGATATGCCGGTAAAAAAGGTTATGACCCATCGTGTAATCACGGCAACGGAAGAGATGGACGTCGAAGCCGCCGCCGCCCTCATGATTCGCGAAGGTGTAGCCCGTCTTCCCGTTATGAGAGAAAAGAAACTGGTCGGGATCATAACACGGGAGGACATTATCCATGCGATCGGGTCGCGTTACTCCGAAAAGAGCGGAGGGGCGTAGATGACATTCCAGAGCGTATGTGCCGTCCCCGGCGTCGAGGCCTGTGGTATGAAGGAGGGGAAGTTCGGGCTTGCCCTCATAAAGGCGAGCGGAACTGCGGCCGGGGTTTTTACCGGGAATCTGGTCAGGGCAGCTCCGGTCGAGCTGATGCGCAGGCAGATCCGGTCCGGAAAACTCGAAGCAGTCATCGTAAACAGCGGGTGTGCAAATGCATACACGGGAAAACGCGGGTACGAAGATGCGGTCTCGATGACGGAAATCGCGGGATCGAACCTCGGTGTCGAACCGGGAAAGACCGGTGTCGCGAGCACCGGTGTCATCGGGCGGTATCTCGACCTTCCCCTGATTGAACGCCAGTGCAAAACCCTCGCGCCAAAAATCGGCCGAACCCCCGAATGCGAAACCCTTGCCGGGCAGGCGATTATGACGACCGACACCTTCCCGAAGCACGCTCTCGTACGCCGCGAGACATTCACCATCGGAGGGATAACGAAAGGGAGCGGGATGATCGCCCCGAACATGGGGACAATGCTCGCGTTCATCTACACGGATGCACGAATCGGCCAGAAATCCCTGGCCCAGGCCCTGAAACAGGCCACACGGAGGACCTTCAACCGGGTTGTCGTTGACGGGGACACGAGCACCAATGACATCGCACTCTGTACAGCCACCGGGGATGCCGGGAAGGTAAGACCGGATGAGTTTTCAGCCGCGCTTGAAGAGTGCTGCCGGTCGCTTGCCCGGCAAATCGCCCGGGACGGGGAAGGAGCGACCAAACTTCTCGAAGTGACGGTGCAGGGTACCCGGAACGAAGAGGACGCGGCGCAGGTCGCCCGGATTATTATCGAGTCCCCCCTCGTGAAAACCGCCGTGTACGGCGAGGACCCGAACTGGGGCAGGGTTATAGCCGCAGCCGGGCGCGCCGGGGTCGAATTTGACCCGAATGCAGTTTCCCTCTGGATCAGCGACGGTGAAGAGAAGCATCTGCTCGTGAAATCCGGCGAGATTATCGCTGATCTCGGGAAGGCAAAAAACGCGATGCACGGGAAAACCGTGGTCTTTATCCTGGATCTGGCCTCCGGGAGAGGGGAAGCAACTGCGTACGGGTGCGATCTCACCGAACGCTACGTTGAGATCAACGGGAGGTATACAACATGACGAAGCGCGAGGACGTCCTGATGGAGGCGCTGCCATACATCCAGCAGTTTCACGGGAAGACGATCGTGATCAAGCTCGGAGGGCACGCCATGGTTGATCCGGTGGTTCTTGAAAACGCGATCAGGGACGCGGTACTCCTGCATTACGTAGGGATCCGTGTCGTCCTCGTCCACGGCGGGGGCCCGGAGATAAGCGAGAAGATGAAGGCACTCGGCAAGGAGTCCGTTTTTGTCGGGGGCCTGCGGGTCACCGACCAGGAGACTCTTGAGATTGCCCAGATGGTCCTTGTCGGTAAGATCAACAGCGGGATAGTATCCCTTATCGCAAAGTCCGGGGGCAGGGGCGTCGGGCTCTCCGGGAGCGACGGGAACCTCATCCTCGCAAAGAAAATGGAACTCCAGAAAGTCGAAGTCGGGGGGGTCCAGAAAGAGGTGGACCTCGGCCACGTTGGCGAGATCGAGTGGATCGATCCTTCCCTGCTGATCACGCTGCTCGACAAGGATTATATCCCCGTGGTTGCCCCGATAGCAATCGACCGTGTCGGCGGGAACCTCAACATCAACGCCGACACTGCGGCAGGGGACATCGCTATTGCCCTCAAAGCGTTCAAGATCATCAATATGACCGATGTTGACGGGGTGATGGATGCAAAACGCACTCGGGTCTTCCGCAAGCTCACTATTGAAGAGGCAAAGGAAATGCAGGAATCCGGCGCTATAGGTGAGGGAATGATCCCGAAAGTAAGCTCGGTGATAAAAGCCGTGGAAAACGGTGTTGCCTTCGCTCATATCATCAACGGCAACATCGAGCACAACCTCATCCTTGAACTCTTCACCCGTGATGGCGTGGGGACAATGCTCTCTCTCAGGTAAAATCCGCCTGATCAGGGCACTTTATTACTTTTCACTGTCCCAATAAGTACAGGAACCTGCCATGGACAAGACAATCGGGATCGCAGCCATAGTATTCGTCGTCATTGCACTTGTGTGCGGTGTCGCGCTTTTGGGCAACTCCCATCCACAGACTGCACAGCAGGCAGTAATCCTGAGTAACGGGAACCTTACCGTAACATACTTTTACGGTGCTGAATGCCCGCACTGTGCCGCCGTAAAACCGGTCATTGCCAACCTGACGGAAAAATACCCCCAGGTGACCTTCAACCAGCTCGAAGTGTGGCATAACCAGACCAATCAGGCCACAATGAACGGGGTCAATGCACAGCTCGGAGTCACGGATGCCGGAGTGCCGGAAGTTGTCGTTGGCACGACCGTCCTCATCGGGGACCGGGATATTCCCGCAAAACTCGATGGTGTCATCCAGGACTACCTCAAAAAAAAACCCTGAGCCCGCAGGGGGATAACGCCTCAACGGCCGGGAATCTCTCCTCTTCTTCCGCCCCGGTCACCGCGATCTATTTCTACGGCGATGGCTGTTCGCACTGCGAGAAGATCTTTCCTCTGGTTGCGGACGTCCAGGCCCGGCACCCCCGGCTCCGGCTGGAGATGCTCGAGGTCTACCACAACGCGACAAACCAGCAGCGCTTCATGGAGATGACCGCTGCTGCCAACCTTACGAATGCCGGGATCCCGCTCATCTTCATCGGCGGCACCCCTCTCGAGGGGGAGAACGCTATCCGCGATCACTTCGAGGAGCGGGTGCTCTCCGAGGAGGAACGCCTCTGCAACACCACCCCCGGTACCGTGGCGCCCGATTTGTTGCAGAGCAACTGTACACCGGCCCAGGCTATGACGCCAGGCATGATCGTCCTCCCCGCGCTCGCCGACAGCCTCAACCCGTGCGCCCTCTCGGTCCTGATCTTCCTTCTCATCGCTATCGCTGCGGCCGGGGATCGCCGGCGCATTCTCCTCGCCGGCGGCATCTACGCCCTCGCGGTCTTCCTCTTCCACCTCCTGGTGGGGATCGGGATCTTCTCCTTCCTCTCCCTTTCAGGATATGCCCGGACCTTTTCGATCCTGGGGGCATTCATCGCGCTCCTCCTGGGCGGGATTACCCTTGCCGAGGCCGTTGCCGGCAGGGAGAGCTTCCTTCTCTCCATACCTTCCTCTGGCAAGGGGATCCTTGGGGAGTATCTCCGACAGGCATCGCTTCCGGCAGCATTCGTTCTCGGGATCCTTGCCGGCCTCCTCGGGTTCTCCTGCACCGGTGGGATCTATATAAGCATCCTCGGGCTGATGGGGAGAAGCGTCGGCCTTGCCGCCGGCCTGCCCTCGCTCCTCCTCTACAACATTATTTTCATCCTCCCGCTCGTACTGGTGACTCTGGGGGTCGCCGTCGGCATATCGCCCGGGAGGGCTGAAGCGTGGAGAACGGGGCACCGGCGGATCCTCCGCCTCCTTATCGGCCTCGTCATGGCCGCCCTGGGGGCGGTCATCCTCCTCGGATGGTTCGGATAAACGAGCTCAGGAAAGGTTTCCGTCGCCAGCGCATTCGCGCTGTCGTTCCTCGCTCATGGCAATGAGGATCTCAAATATTTTCCGGACGGGGGCCGGATCGATATCCAGCTCTGCAGCCTGATCAGAAACGGATGAAAGAACGGCTGCTGCCCGCTGTTCGTCGCGAACCGGGATCCCCTGTGCCGTCTTGATCCGTGCGATCTTTGCAGCGAGTTCCTGTCGCTGCGCGATGAGCCGGATAATTCCGGAATCTATTGTCGTGATCTCCGATCTCACGGTCTCGAGGGACATACCAGTAAACATCTTTCGAGATTTCGTATAAACGTGATCCTGTCAATAGTGCAAACATCAGAAAGATAACCCGGGGTTGCCTATCTGTAGTAACCATGTTCGAACGAATAACACGCCGGGAGGAGTTCGATCTCTTTGCGGCATGGATCGCGATCTCCATCGCGTTTACCTTCATATTCATTGCCCCGGGGGGAATTATCTCCGGCTCCGGGGTTGATCCGATCAGGGCCCTCCTTCTTTTCGGGATCTCGCTCGTCACAGTCGGCATCGGCTTTATCCTCCACGAGATGGCGCACAAGTTTACCGCGATCCGGTACGGATTCTGGGCGGAGTTCCGGAAGAACAACATGATGCTCCTCATCGCGGTCCTCCTCGCAGCATTTGTAGGCGTGGTGTTCGCTGCTCCCGGGGCAACGGTGATCTACACCAACCCTGCCGAAGGAAGGAACATCAGCAGGGAACAGAATGGGATTATTTCGGTTGCAGGCCCCCTTGTCAACCTGGTACTCTGCATCCCCTTCGCCGGGTTGTATTTCGCCGGAGGAAGCTTCGTCCATGCTGCACCCCTCCTGACAACCGTCGGGCTAATCGGCATCCAGGTCAACGCAATGATAGCGACCTTCAACATGCTGCCTGTCAGCGTGCTCGACGGTAAAAAAGTCGCCCAGTGGAATATCGGGGTCTTCCTCGTGCTTTTCATCGTCGCTATTGCAACGCTCTACGCTTCGTATGTGTACCTCTGAGATTCCCGTATTTAACTGCTGGCCGGAAGCACTCCTTTTTCAGCTCGCTGGAGGCTCTCGAGGACCCCGACCACTGCCCGCCCCTTGTCATACGCTTCTTTCAGCGCAGTC
This sequence comes from Methanoregula sp., assembly GCA_035622795.1. Lineage (GTDB taxonomy): Archaea > Halobacteriota > Methanomicrobia > Methanomicrobiales > Methanospirillaceae > Methanoregula. The sequence continues at coordinate 9,119 of DASPUR010000144.1, forward strand.
GGGTGGTTCCTGACGCCGCCGAAGGCGTCCATGTTGTTTGCGATGATATTGTCGTAATATTCGAAACCGGTGCCATTGAAAAAAGCGGTGATTGCGGGGAAAGCCGCGTCGAAGACATTATCCCAGGAAAGACCGGCGGTAGATAGGAACAACCCCTTGTGCCGTTTGATGTGCTCGCTGCTGAAATAGAGATCTTTGATGATAAATTTCCGTGCCCAGAGGTACTGTGCCCGGTCGATGAGACCTTTGAGTTCTGCGGTTATTCCCATACTGTAAATAGGGGATGCGAGGGCCACGCAATCGGCGTCCAGAATCTTTCCGAACAAAGGGATAAGGTCGTCTTTGAGAACGCATTCGCCGGTTTTGTGGCAGGCGTTGCAACCCCTGCACGGATTGTAGGAGAGTTCTCTTAAAACGACCTTCTCGGTTGCTGCACCGGCTGATGCTGCCCCTTCAAGGAAACTGTCGAGGAGCGTTTCCGTATTCCCGTGGCGGTGAGGGCTTCCTGATATTCCGAGCACGCGGATCGTCATTGAAATCTTACCCTGCGAGACGTTTTTTCAATTCAGTGATGGTACTGTGTCCAAGGCGTTCCGCATCAGCTTTTGCTGCAGGGTGGTTCAGGATGGCACCCTTCTCATCGACGCCGTTAATCATCAGGTACGAGATGTCGGCATCCCGGATATCGACAACGTGGTAGAAGCATTTGACGGACGGTATCGCTGCATCGAATACATGGGGCCAGTTCTGGCCGGCGGTCGCAAGGAAGACGCCGAGCCTTTTTCCCTTCCGTTCCGGTGGCACCACGGGGAGTTTGAGAACGTATTTCCTCGATCTGAACACCTGGGCACGGTCAATAAGCGCCTTTGTCTGGGCATTGATCCCCATACAGAAAATAGGTGCTGAAATGACGATACCGTCGGCTTCTATGATCTTGTCGTGGACTGCATCCATCCCATCCCTCTGGACGCATGCATTCAGCTTCTCGCAGGCGTTGCATCCCCGGCACGGATGGATATCAGCATCGCTCAGGGCGATCTTCTCGATGGAAACCTGCGGATCATCACCCATCGCTTCTAGGACCCAGTCAAGGAGCGTCTCTGAGTTCCCGTGCCTCCTCGGACTTCCGGCAAATGCGAGAATTTTCACCGGCATAGCGTGTCTTTCTTGGGCCGCCCATCCTAAAAAAGATTGGTTTTGGATCGGTTCCCGATCACGGGGTTACCCGATCTTTTTGAAACAGAGGTACCAGTCCTTGCATTCGTACCCCTCTGAAGGCCGTTTCTCCATGTCGGCAACGGTTTTTGGTGGCGGTACAACGACCTTGTCGCCAGGCTGCCAGTTCGCCGGGGTCGAGACCTTGTAGTTATCCGTCGTCTGGAGGGCCCTGACAAGCCTGAGGATTTCGGGCATGTACCTCCCGTTCTGGAGCGGGTAGTAGATCATTGCGCGCATAATACCCTTATCGTCGATGAAAAAGACGGTCCTCACTGTCGCAGTCGAACTTTGTCCGGTATGGATCATGCCATATTTTCGGGCTATCGCTGTTGAGAGGTCGGCAATGATAGGGAACGGGATCCGGATCCCCATCTTCTCCCCGATTGCATTGACCCATGCGAGGTGGGCAGAAACACTGTCAACCGAAAGCCCGATAAGCTGAACATTCAAGGCTTTCAATTCGTCGTAAATGCCCGCGAATGCAATAAATTCTGTCGTGCAGACCGGTGTAAAATCGGCGGGGTGGGAGAACATAACCACCCATTTGCCCTTCAGATCGGAGAGTCTGAGCGCCCCCTGTGTCGTCTCTGCCTCAAAATCCGGGGCCGGCTCTCCAAGAGAAGGGAGCGAAACACATTCTTCTCCCATCGGAATCCCCCCGTTCACTTCATTATCTCATCAAGCTGGGCCTTCCCGTACACGTATGCAGGCATTCCCGAGAGGAGGAACGAGACGCGGAGGGCCTCCTCGATCTCGGCCTTGGTGACGCCCAGGTTTGCCGCGCCTGCGAGCTGGGCGTGAACCGCGTGCTGGTCGCGCAGCGCGGCAGCGATGGCAATAGCGATGAGCTTCTTGGTCTTCTTCGATACCGCACCGTCATCCCAGATGTGATCCTCGAACTTCATGACGAGATCGAACATCTCGGGATCGTTCACCGTGAGTTCCTTGAAAAATTTCGGGACTTTGCCGATCTTTTTCTCAAGGCCTTTTATCTTTGCATCTTTCTTTGCGTCCATGATCATTCACCTACCAGCTGCATCGGTTCCCCGCAGCATACCAGTTCCCCGCCGCCAACTTCCTTGACGACAACGACATTTCCGCAGATATCACACCGGTAGACCTCGCCCGGTTTTGACACGTTCACCATACTATCACTCCATCGCGGTACGCTTCCTGGTGGCAGACGCCGGGATCACCCCGGACCGTGCTGTTTCCCGCCAGTGTTCGATGGCCGATACACCTGCCCGAAAAAGAAAATGAGGAGTTACTGGAAGCTCTTCCCCCGCTTGGGCGGGTTCTTTGCATCCTCGGGAGTCTTGATATCCGGGCGGATGTGGGTCATCGGGAAGCACTGGTACTCAGCGCAGGAGCAGGACGGGCATTTCCGGAGATCCTGTTCGCTCTTGTCGAGGGTAAGTTCCCGTCCGCAATCGAGGCAGACGTACTTGCCCGGGCCGACTTTCTGTCCTGCATTGTACTTCTTCTGTTCGGTCAAACGATTCACCAACTCTCTCATTTATGCCGATGATATATATCAGTTGTGTCCGGGGCAGGTCATTAACGTCGGAAAAAGGCAGGGTTTAAAAAATTCCGTGCAGATTACCGAGATTGAAAACCTCCTCTGGTCTTTGTGGTTGAGGCAAAGGATTATTGCGCCTTTCCCTGAAGTGGTAGTATGGCAGGAAAGATCATTGCACTCTTGGGGAGCCCCCTGGGCGAGGGGAACACAGCGAAACTGCTCGACGAGGCGATCCGTGGTGCGGGAGACGCAGGCTGCGAGATCGAGAAAATTGCAGTAACAACTCTCTCTTTCGAAGCGTGCACCGAGATGATGTTCTGCAGGGAGCACGAGACCTGTATCATGGACGACGACATGCAGGAAATGTACCCGAAGTTCCGGGAGATGGACGGCCTTATCATTGCGACCCCGGTAATGACCATGGGGATTCCCGGGAAGCTCAAGTCGTTCATGGACCGGTTCCAGGTTTTTTTTATGGCCAAGTACGTGAGAAAGAACCCCCTGGTATTTCCTGAAAAAAAGAAGAAGCGGAACGGTCTCTTCATCTCGATCTCCGGCATGAACGTGCCCGGGGTATTTTCCGGGGCGAAGATGACCGTTGAGGCGTTCCTCGATATAATCGATTGCAGGTATTCAGATGAGCTCCTCATCAGCGATATGGATACTATCCGGGATATTGCATCCCGTCCTGAACTCCTCAGGCAGGCGTATGAGAAGGGGTATTCTCTGGGGAAGTCCCTGAATCCCTGATCTTGGCGGATGGTGTTGGCCATGCCGTATTTTCGGCCGCGTTTTCAGATCAGCCCGCGCTCCCGCATGCTGGTATGGCCGTTTCTCGTGACTATGATGTGATCGATCAGCTGGATGCCAACGAGAGATCCGGCCTCCCGGAGCTGGTTCGTAATCGCAATGTCCTGGCTGCTGGGTTCGAGCGAGCCCGAAGGATGATTATGAACGCAGATGACAGATGCTGCCCGGTCCGTAATCGCATCGGCAAAAACTTCGCGGGGATGGACGAGGCTGTGGTTCAGGAGCCCTACCGTTATGGTCCGGTTTCCCAGCATCTCCCCGGCCCCGTTGAGGGTTATACAGATGAAGTGCTCCTGCCGTTTCTCCCTGATATCTGACACGAGCGGAAGAATGTCTTCAGGTTTCCTCACATACGAGAGCGGGGCCTGGCGGTACATCCGCTTCCCGAGCTCGATGCACGCCATGACCTGGGCAGCCTTCGAGGGTCCTATCCCGCCGATGGACTGAAGAGCCGCAAGCCCGATGCCATCCTCTGACTCCCGGATCCGGGCGGCGATCTCTCTGGCGATGGTGCGGACGTCATGTCCCTTCGTCCCTCTCCCGATGATCAGCTCTATCAGCTCGTTCTCGGTGAGAGCGGACGCTCCTTTCCGGGCGATCTTTTCACTGGGCCGGTCGATCACCGGGACGTCCCTCATCTTCTTCATGAAAATCCCCCTGTGTTCTGGCAGCCTCTGTACGGAATGGTCATTCATTGACAATTTATTTCCCGCCACGAAAAATCTTTCTTTTTTATATGTAATTCCAGATAAACAAAAAATCTGTATGCAGGGGTATACAGGGCACGGAAAATTTAAATGAGAGATATTCCAACAGAACCAGCATGACAACCATTGAGAATGCGTCGGCAGCCTTTGCCGGCGAATCGCAGGCAAACCGGAAGTATACGGCTTTTTCCGAGAAAGCCCAGGAAGAAGGATTCAGGAACATAGCGACCCTGTACAAGGCGGCGTCCGAGGCAGAAGCAATTCACGCAAAACGGCTCCTCAAGGCACTCGGTGCCATCCAGCCCACTGCAAAGAACCTCGAAGCGAGCATAGCCGGCGAGACTCATGAGTTCACATCGATGTATCCCGAGTTTATCCGGGTTGCGGAGGCTGAAAAACGTACCGATGCCCTCCTTACGTTCACCCATGCCATGAAGGCCGAGCAGGTCCATGCAAATCTCTACAAAAAAGCACTGGAAGCGATTAAGGCCGGCAATGACCTCGGCCGGGACAAGGTGTTCCTCTGCCCCGTCTGCGGAAATATCGAGCTAGGCAAGGTTCCTGACAAGTGTCCGATCTGCAGCGCGCTTGGCAAGCAATTCCGGGAAATTACCCTTTGACATTTATTTTTAAAAAAGGACTGTTTGCAGACTGCCAAAGACATCTCACTTTTTTGCAGCTTTGTGTCTCAGGTGCAAAGCAACCATCACGAGTATAAGAGCGATGAGTGTCGCCCATGATGCGGAATAAATTACGATGATGGGATTGCCGAGCACGACATTCGGGAGTTCCTCTTTCTTCTGGGCCGCGACGCTCTCGAACCGGACGGAAACCGATGCGGGGAAACGGGCAGGGCCGTCAAAGTAACGGATCCGAACGGTTGCCGTCCCGTTGCTCACTACCCCTTTTACCGGGGAATTGAACGTATTAGGGAACGCGACTCCCCGGCTGATAATTCCTTCCGGGCTATCGATATCGATACGCCATGCGTCGGGATCCGTCTTCGAGTACTGGTCATCGGCGCTCACTATCAGAGTTGAACCGGACGGAACAGTAAGATCCCAGGTCCCGTTTTCGGTCTGGTTCTGGAATGAAAGCAGCCTGACAGCAGATTTGCCTGCATCGAGAACAAGTGAGCCGGAGACGGGATTGCAGACGGCAGGAAGCGCTACGACAGGAAGGGAAGGGGGGGTTCCCGGTTCCTGGCCGCACTGGAACCGGTCATCAAGCACCCCTCCCTGCGTCAGGGCGGTATCATATATCTTCACCTCGTCTATTCCACCACGGAAATATTCACGGCACCCCGGCTCAGGTCCGGCTCCCGGTCCTGCATCGGTTCCAATCATGACGTAATTGGCGTGCCCATAGTGGATGGTTCCTGGTGCATCCGCCTGGTTCCGGAGTACCCCGTCGAAGTAAATCTTTGCCGTTTGCCCGTCATAGGTACCCGTGACGTGGTGCCACTGGCCGGGAGCTATTCCTTCGTGCCTCACCGGCACGGAAACATCTCCTGTTCCTTCGACGTTTACGGTCCACCAGAGGTCTCCGCCGTCATCAAACCCGAGACGGTATCCTCCGTCGTTGTAACTTGTGACCAGGGGTGCGGGAGTGAACCCGTCCACATAAAACCACAGTGATACCGAGATCGCATCCACCGGGTGGTTCTCGGGTGAATACGGAACGCTTACGTAATTATCCACACCGTCAAACAGGAGGGATCTGCCGCACCCGGTGGTGTCGGAACGGGTTGCTCCCACGATCGTTCCCGCCCCGCTCCCCCCCGAGCTGTCGAGTGCCACATTTCCACTGCCCTCATTGAAGTTGAGCGAGAGGACCGGTTGGGGGGCCGGGGGTGACTGGCCGGAAACGAACGGCACCAGGGATACACAGAAAATGAGGATCAGCAGGCAGTATAACGGGGATCGATAAGGTCCGGTCCCTGGCAAAGAACTCATGAAATCCCTGTAAATGCAGTATTGGGGTTCGCCAGAAAAGAACGTTGCGATAGAACGGGAAACCTGTATCCGCGCAAGAGAAACTGTTATATGACGAAAGAACGTTTCCGGACGCATGAGGAATGTCACCGTATATTCGACGCAGAACTGCCCTTATTGCCGGATGGCAAAGACCTTTCTCGAGAAACACGGGGTGACCTATACTGCGATCGATGTTGGGACGGATCACGAGTCTGCAAAAAAGATGATCGAACTCTCCGGCCAGCGGGGAGTACCGGTAATCACCGTCGATAACGAAGTTATTGTCGGATTTGACGCCGACCGGCTGAATTCGCTTTTTGGTGAGCCTTCGACCGGGGAGGCGTATGATGTCCTCATTGTCGGGGCCGGGCCGGCGGGGCTGACTGCCGCCGTGTACTGCGCACGGAAAATGCTCAACACACTGATCATCGGAGAAAATATCGGGGGGCAGGCACTCGAGTCATGGGCAATCGAGAATTATATGGGATACCGCATGATCTCCGGTGAGGATCTGATGAACAAGTTCGACGAGCAGGTCCGCAATCTCGACGTAAGGTTCGAGCTCGACCGGCTCATCGGGATCTCCCGAAGAGACAATTTCTTCGTCGCGGAGACGATCTCCGAGAACACCATCAGGGCGAGGTCGGTCATCCTTGCCCAGGGGAACAAACCGAGGAAACTCGGGGTCCCGGACGAAGATAAATATCTCGGCCGCGGGCTTTCTGTGTGCGCCACCTGTGACGGGCCCCTGTACCGTGGTAAGAGAGTGGCGGTCGTCGGTGGAGGTAATTCCGCCCTGCAGACGGCGACCGAGATGAGCAATATCGCGATGTCCGTTGACCTCATCGCCAGGAGCAGTATCAGGGCAGACCCGGTCTACGTAGAAAAACTGAAGGAGCGGGGAAATATCACCGTCCACGTCAACTCCCGAATCTCTGCCATCCACGGCGATAAGTTTCTTTCCGGTGTCACGCTCAAGGATGAGAACGGGATGGAGAAAGATCTCATTCTGGACGGAGTCTTCATCGAGATCGGCTGGCTCCCGAACACCGACATGCTCGACGGTTTCGTGGAACTGAATGGGAACAAAGAGATCGTGATCGATATCAATTGCCACACGAGCGTCGAAGGTGTTTTTGCTGCCGGGGATGTCACTTCGATCAAGGGCAAGCAGATCATCATCGCTTCCGGTGAAGGAGCGAAGGCCGCGCTCGAGGCACATGAGTACCTGATGAAGCTTTAAGGAACCAAAAAACTGGGATCCGGTTTACCTGCAGCAGGAGTCTCTCTCTTTGTCTTTTTTCCGGTAACCTTCGAGAAGAACGGTCGTGATATTCTTCACCGGCTTCCCGCAGTGCTGGCCGATGTGGAGCTCGCAGAACGGGCAGGATGAGATGACGATATCGGCACCGGTCTCTTCGATAACCTTGTTCCTCTGGATGGCGAGTTCCTTTGCTTCATCCGGAAGCCCCGATTTGACCCCGCCGCCCGATCCACAGCACCGGGCCTCCATCTCGGCTAGATCGACGACCTGCCGGATGAGTTCCCGTGGCTGGTCACGGATTTCCTGACCCCGCATCAGGTGGCAGGGATCGTGGTAAGTCGCCTTCACGCCAAGCCGTGCAGGGGGCTCGATACCGTCTCTCGTGAGGAGCTCGGATATGTCCATGACGGCAAAGGGAGTCCGGTAATCGTTCTTGAGGGTCGAACCGCACCCGGCGCACATGGTGACCACCGTCTCGATTTTCCGGTGCCGGAACGCATCGATGTTGCGCCGTTTCAGCATGTCGAGGATGGCAAGCTGCCCCGTCCGGATAAGGGGGGAACCGCAGCAGACCTGCTCCTTTGGGATTACGACCCGGATGCCGTTCCTCCTGAGAACTTCGAGAGCATCGATGGCTGTTTCCGGCATCCGCATGTTGTACAGGCAGCCTACGAAGAAGCCGACGGTCGCTTTTACCGGGCCGTATGGCTCGACGATATCGCCGGCCTCCTCGAGAAATGTCTTCCCGCTCCTGGGCACGCTCCTGCCGGTCTCCTTTATGAGAGCAGCCACTTCCTGGTGCCGGGGGAGCGTGAGACCTTTCTGGTTTGCCAGTGACCTGAGGCGTTCGATTGCCTTGTGGGGAATCTGGATGTTCTTGGGGCAGATCTTCCAGCAGGCCTGGCAGGTCGTACACGTGAAAAGACCGTCCCGTACCGCATCGCTCACCCGGTCGCCTTTGTCACGGGGATCGAGAGCGAGGCGCATTTCCTGCCGCATTGCGGTGGGACCGAGGAACTTCGTCACATCGACCGCAGGGCAGACCGTGATGCAGCAGAGGCACTCGATGCAGTCCTTCAGGGGCTTCATAGCGTCGATGTCCGACTTCTTCGGCATAACGGGGATGTCGCCGGGGCAGAACGGGGCGATCTCCCCGAGCGCAGGAACGAGGTCGACGGTAAGGTCTTTTTTAACCGGCAACTTCAGGGGCTCGATGACCATACCGTCCCTTGCCTCTTCCATACACGCAAGGGCCGGCTCGCCGTTAATCCTCACGGCGCAGCTGCCGCACTGGCCGGAGCCGCAGCAGTACCGGTACGCGAGGGTTGCATCGAGGGTGTCGTGGACAGCGTGGAGCGCGTGAAGTACACGGGCTCCTTCGTTGAGGCTCACGGTATAGGAAACGAACCGGGGTTCAGTGTCCTTTTCCGGATCGAACCTGCTGACCATGAGTGTGACAGTCTTCACGGTGCCGCCCCCGCTCCCCTCCGCTCGATCCCTTCCCGGCCCTTGCTGAGGAAGGTATGCCCGAAGGGAGATGACTGCGGGTCCCAGGTCTGGGGTATATCGGTCCTGACATGGGCGCCCCGTGACTCCTCCCGCATCAGGGCCCCCCGGCAGATGAGCGATGCCGTGAGGCACATGTTCTGCACCGTGCAGCATTCGGCAAGGTTCCGCGGGGAATCAGCGCGCAACGCAGCCATCGAAAGTTCCGTGATTCGCGCCAGCGTACTTTCGAGCGGCTCCCTTGCCCGGAAGATACCGGCACCGTTCCACATCGCCTGCTGGAGCTGCACGCGGACCCCGGCAGGGTTCGTATCTCCCCTGAGGAACCTCTGGAGCCGGTCCTGCTGCCTTCGGACCTGATCTTCAATGGATCCCCGGGTGCGTTTCCCGCTTTTACCGGCTGCTTCCCCTGCCCGCTTCCCGAAGACCTGCGTCTCCGCGAGCGCATTCCCCCCGAGCCGGTTCGCACCATGGACGCCACCCGAGACTTCACCGCAGGCAAAGAGACCGGGAAGGGTGGTCCTGCATTCCGGATCGATCCTGAGCCCCCCCATGATATGGTGGGCTGTCGGGGCGACTTCCATGGGAGACTCGCGAATATCCACCCCGAATTTAAGGAACTGTTCGAGCATCACCGGAAGGCGCTCCTCCACCCGGTCCCGGGGGAGATGCGTGACATCGAGGTATACCCCTCCGTGCTCCGTTCCCCTTCCCGCCATTATCTCCTTGGCGATAGCCCGTGCGACGACATCACGGGTCGAGAGTTCCATCCGATCGGGATCATAGTTTTTCATAAACCGCTCGCCCAGACTGTTTTTCAGGACGCCCCCCTCTCCCCGCACCGCTTCGGTCACGAGCCTTCCCCGGGCGTCGTAGGGGAACACAGCACCCGTCGGATGGAACTGGACCATCTCCATATCGATCAGCTCGGCGCCTGCACGATACCCCAGTGCGTACCCGTCGCCGGTCCCGCTCGAGGAATTGGTGGAAATGTCGTAAACCTTCGTCCCGCCGCCCGTGGCGAGGATGGTGCTGTCGGCCCTGAGGGTCACCAGTTCCCCCCTCTCGTCGAGGGCGATCGCGCCGGCGACCCGGTCGCCGTCCCGGAGGAGCTCGATCACGGTGACCTCCTGCAGGACCTCCGTACCGGTACCGTCGAGACGCTCGATAAGGGTAGCCATCATTTCATGGCCGGTCCGGTCGCCGGCATAACAGGTGCGCGGGAACCGCTGGCCGCCGAACGGGCGCTGGGCAACCTCATCACTCTCGGTAAAATCGAAGACCGCGCCCCAGCCGAGGAGGTCGCGGATCCGATCCGGGGACTCACTGACCAGGATCCGGACCAGCTCCGGATCGTTGAGCCAGGCCCCGCCCTTCATGGTGTCCTCGAAGTGGATCCCGCACGAGTCCGCTTCCCGGAGGACGGCATTATACCCGCCTTCCGCCATGGGGGTACACCCGCCTTTCCCTGCGATGGTCTTCGAGACGAGCGCCGTGTCTCCGTATCGCGATGCCTCGATCGCAGCCCGCACTCCTGCCCCGCCGCTCCCGATCACGAGCGTATGGCAGTCCACACCCTCACCTGCAAGCATCTTATTATTTTGTGGATCGTATAGTTACATAAATAGTCACAATCTGACCCGAGTGAGAGAGAAATGAGGTTTTTGATGAAGTTTGGCGGCACCTCGGTCGCCGATGCCCAGTGTATCAGTCGTGTCGTGGATATTCTCGAAGAGCACCGGAAGGCCGGAGACGAGATTGCAGTCGTAGTCTCGGCCCAGCGCGGGGTGACCGACCAGCTCATAGAGGTCGCCTCGGCCCTTCCGACCGCAAAGGATGACTCCGCCATCCTGCCGCTGATCCAGGCGCTCTCGAAGAGGCACATGACCACGCTTGAAGGGGCTGCGCCCGAATCTATCGCTGAAGTCGGTGCCGTCATCGAGGGCCACCTCATCAACCTCCAGAACATCCTTTTCGCCGTGTACAACCTGCGGGAGCTCACCCCCCGGTCGAAGGATTACATTATCTCCTTTGGCGAACGGCTCCTCGCCCCTATCGTGGGCGCAGCCCTTCGCCGGCGCGGGATCCGCTCTACAGTCTTAGACGGATGTGAAGCCGGAATCCTTACAACTCCCCAGCACGGCGAGTCCACTTCCCTTCCGGAGAGCGACGACCGGATTAAGAAGAAGATCGGCCCCCTCCTCAGGAAGGAGGTCCCGGTCATCATGGGCTTCATGGGATGTACAAAAGAAGGGTCGCTCACGACTCTTGGCCGGAGCGGCTCAGATTACTCGGCCTCGATTATAGGCGCAGGTATCGACGCGGACGAGATCTGGATCTGGACGGATGTCGACGGCATCATGACCTGCGACCCCCGGGTGATAAAGGATGCACGGGTCATGCACTCCCTCTCCTACCTCGAAGTCATGGAGCTCTCCTACTTTGGGGCAAAAGTAATGCACCCCAGGTCGATCGAACCCGCCATGCGGAAGAACATCCTCGTCCGGGTCAAGAACACCTTCAACCCCTCACATCCGGGAACAGTCATCGTCCGGAACGGCCAGCGGGACCACCGGGTCGTCAAGGCACTCACGTATATAGACAAGGTCGCGGCGATCAACATCAACGGGGCCCAGATGATCGGAAGACCCGGGGTCGCAAAAGCGATATTCACTATCCTCGCTGATCACGAAGTGAACGTGATGATGATCTCTCAGGGATCATCGGAGGCAAACATCTCCCTTATCGTTGACGAGGCCCACTTATCGGCGGCAGTGTCCGCACTCGGGGCCCTCACAAAACAGGGAGTCGTCCGGGAAGTGACCGCGAACCGCGAAGTCTGTGCAGTAGCAGTTGTTGGCGCAGGTATGGCGGGGGCGCCGGGGACGGGCGGCCGGATCTTTACCGCACTTGGGAAGTCGGGGGTGAACGTGATGATGATCTCGCAGGGATCTTCGGAAGCGAACATATCGTTTGTCGTGAGCCAGACCGACGGCCCCCGTGCGGTCCGGGTTCTTCACGACGAGTTCCGGCTCTCGGAGGAATGCGATGAGTAAGAAGGCAGATGCATACGCTGCAGCCGGGGTTGATATCGATCTTGAGGCAACAGCCATCAGATCGCTGATAAAAAACCTGACCTACCGGCGTAAAGGGGCCGGGAAGATGATGGGGTCGGTCGGCCACTTTGCCGGCCTTATAGACTTCGGCGACACGGCCCTCGCCCTGACTACTGACGGCGTAGGCACCAAGATGCTCGTCGCCGACCGGATGGGCGACTGGAGTACCGTCGGCATCGACTGCATAGCGATGAATGTCAACGACCTTTACGTGATGAACGTGGAACCGATCGCCTTTGTCGATTATATCGCGACCGACAATCTCTCAGTGGAAAAGATGGCCCAGATTGGCATCGGCCTCAACGAGGGTGCGAAGCAGGCAAACATCGATATCGTTGGCGGGGAGACCGCATCGCTCCGCGGGCTCGTCAACGGTCTTGACCTTGCCGGCACGTGCCTCGGAATGCAGAAGAAAGACCGGATCATATCGGGCGCGACCATCAGGTCCGGCGATAAGATTGTCGGCGTCCCCTCGACCGGCATCCACAGCAACGGCCTGTCCCTTGCCCGGGCGGTTGTCGAAAAATACGCGGATTATGACGAAAAACTGGCCGGTGGCAAGACGCTTGGCGAAGTGCTCCTCACCCCGACTCGGATTTATTCGGAGGTGCTGAAGGTCACGGCGAAGTGCACGGTCAATGGCATGTGCCATGTGACCGGCGGCGGCCT
>DASPUR010000145.1:0-7762 GCA_035622795.1 Methanoregula sp.
TGATAAAAATCTGCGGGGTAGCGTCAAGCTCGATAATGGTATCTGCTCCCGCAGAGAAATCAAGGACATGTCCCCCGGTTTTGCGGTCGTCGCTGATGAAATGCAGGTGGTACCCCGCCATGTTGGGACCACTCATGAACCCGGGAAGGAAAAAACCGACGATCGTCCCCTTCGCATCTGTACTGGAATATACAGACTGGTTTGCGGCGGCTGCCACGAGCGACGGGTACGGCCTCTGCTGCTGCGGGATGCTCCTGACCGTCATTTCCGGGAAAGTTCCGTGGATCCGGACGGCGTAAATCATGGTGTCCGACGGGAGAGCCGCGGTAAGATACGCGGTAAGTCCGGTGTAGTTCATGGGACGGTCCGTTATCACGGTAGAATCCCGGTCGAACCAGGTGACCATTGCAAAAGGAACGGTCTCTTTTTCAGGTGCGGTGGCGACGGTTCCGTTCGAGAATGCCTGGTAAACGTTCCCGTCGAGGACGATCATCTCGCCGTTGAGGCCGTCAAATGTCCCGATCCCGAAGTCCCCGTGTTTTTTCAGTTCCGAGACCGGCTGGACTCCGGCAAACGCTCCCCCGGCAAGGGCACCCATGGTGGATACCTGGTAAAAGGTCTCCCTGTCCGGGTGGGGCTGCAGGACTTTCTCCACGCTGCCGAACACCGATATCCCGCAGAAAACCAGGACTACTGCAAGGCCGATCCCGAGATAGAATAATTTCCGGTCCATAACACTGGCCGATTACAAACGTTAATCCGGTTATTTCCGGTCGGTGACCTTGATAATGTGGTAACCGAACTGGGTCTTGACCGGGCCGACGAGAGCGCCCTTGTCGTTCGTGAAACAGACATTCTCGAACTCGGGGACCATCTGCCCCTTGCCAAAGTAGCCGAGATCGCCGCCTTTCTTCCCGGACGGGCATTTGGAGAACCGTTTTGCAACTTCAGCGAAATCTTCGCCGTCCCTGATCCGTTTGAGGAGCCGGTTTGCCTCATCTTCCGATTTCACGAGAATGTGGGATGCACGCGCTGTTGACGCCATACGTACAGGTACGCCCGGCCGGGCATAAAATGGTAGGTTTCGGGTATGTTTTTTTTTAGAATTCCCCGTCCTGTTCGAAGCTCCGGCCGTACCGGATCGCGAGCTCGGCCTTGTAGAGCTCCCGCCCGAGGTAACCCGCGTGGTCCAGGAGCGAGACGTCGCCGTTTGCAAGGATCGTGTACAGGATGTCCTGCCAGCGGTCTCCCTGTACCGCTCTTCCGTTTACGACGGCAACGATACGGTCGCCTTCTACCCCTATGCGGAAACTTCCCCTCGGGTCGTAGGTGATCTCACCGGGCATCTCCTTTGCCGTAGTCAGTGTATCATATGCAAGCGGGGGCTCGCGCCTGCGCCGCTTTTCCTTGATGCAGAGCAGGTCTGTGCCGAGGTCTTTCGGGTACGGGCGCCCCTTTGCCAGCGCCATCATCTCCGCAGCCCTCCGCATCTCCCGGATCGATCCCCGGGTTTTGTCGGAGTGCTCGCTCGTGAAAATGACCGCTGCACCGATCTCCATCGCCATGGCGGCAAGGAGGGCATTGACGCCGATGGAGTCGGCATCCATCAACTCCGTGACATTGCCGGCACCAAAGAAGAGCGGGTATTTTGTGTTCGTGAAATTCCCAAGCGACCGGACCAGCCCGGACCCGGCCGGCTGGAGGATCGGATCGGCGATGATACACCTGACCCCTGCCTCGCGAGCGAGCCGGATATTTTTCTGAAGCGTGCTGCTGCCGGGCACGACCACTGCAGCAGCGCCCGCTTCCCCGATCTCGTTTGCGACAAGGGGAATATTCCGGTCACTGAGGCTGAGAATAAGGTCGGCCCGGCAGAGAGCCGCCCGTATGAGCCCGGGGTCCTGGGTATCCGCCGCAAGCGGACCGTCGGTTTCATCGAGGAGACTGAACACCCGCGCCACATCGGCCGGCAGGGCGTCGAACCCGAACCCGAGGTCGACGATGTCCGCTCCGGCACAGAACGCTCCGTCCACCAGGTTCAGGATGTCCTGCCGCCGGTGTGCGTCCATAACCTCGGCAAGGACTTTCATCCGGGACCCCCCGCCGATTTTCACTCCCCGGATAACGAAGTCTGCCCCCGCGTCGCGCTCCAGCATCCCGAGGCGCTGCCGCGTCTCCTCCTCGTCCTTTCCGGCAAGGAAATCGTCGGCGGGAATAGTCCGTGACAACGGGACGGAACCGACGAGGGGGAGGATGCGGGAAAGATCGGCGGCATGCCGGGGGCCGCGGATGATCGGGATGCCGGTATCCTTCTCGAGATCCGTAAACGAAGCCGTGCACATGCCCGGCACGATGACGAGATCGTAGGAACCCCGTCGGATAAGGGAGCGCAGTGCGTGAGGGGTCAGGAACGAAGCGATCTCGCCGGTGACCACCACATCGGCGTCAAAACCTTCAGCTGCTTTCCTGACGATCTCCCCGGTGGCAGAACCGGTGGGGAGGAGAATGCGCATAAATTCCCTTAATACCAGAGAGATAAAAACACTATGATCAGATGCTGACCTGCGACCTGCACGTGCACACGAATTTCTCAAAGGACGGCGAGAGCGGGGTCGAAGAGATCCTCATGAGGGCCGAGGAAGCCGGGCTCGATGCGATCGCCATCACCGATCACGATACTATCGACGGTGCAAAAAAAGCACTCGCGTGCCATTCACCGGTCCTGGTCATCCCGGGCATCGAAGTCTCGACACGCCAGGGTCACCTTCTCGTCCTGGGAGTGACCGAAGTCATCCCCTCGGGCCTGGACGTCATAGCCACTGTCGAGATCGCACGGCGGATGGGTGCAGTTCTCATCCTGCCGCACCCGTACCATGTCTGGCGCCACGGGGTGGCACGCAGGAAAAAGGCCGGGATGACGGTTGTCGACGCGATCGAGACGTTCAACAGCAGGTACATTGTCGGATCGGCGAACAAGAAGGCGGCTAGGATCGCAAGGCGTCTGGGAAAGCCGTGCGTGGGAGGAAGCGACGCGCACAACGCAAAATTCGTCGGGTTCGGCCGGACCTATATCGATGCCGAGAAGACCGTGCCTTCTATCCTTGCTGCAATCCGGAACGGGAGAGTATCCAGTGGCGGACGGAAGACACCTCTCCGGACCTACACCCGCCAGTCGCTCAGGAACACATGGCGCAAGATCAAACGGATGACCCGGCACGTGCAGCTCCGGTAAGGCTCGCGTTCCGGGTCGCCTATCTCGGCAGCAGGTTTTACGGTTCGCAGCTGCAGGCGGCCCAGCGGACGGTCGAGGGCGAGTTCATCGCGGCGTGCCAGCGGCTCGGCCTCTTCTCCGACTGGCGCAGGGCCGGGTTCCTCTCTGCGGGAAGGACCGATCGCGGTGTCCATGCGCATGGCCAGGTCGTGGCATTCTCGACGACCTCTCCCGACCGGGCCGTGATCGCTCTCAATGCCCAGCTCCCGCCCGACTGCTGGTGCACCGGGGTCTCCCCTGTCCCGGAACAGTTCAACCCCCGGTACGATGCGGTCTCCCGGACGTACCGGTATTACTTTCCCGGAATTTTTCCGGAACAGGAGTCCATGGGGCGTGCGGCCCGGGCGTTTCTCGGGGAACATAACTTCACCAGCTTCGCGCGGGTGAAGGGAAAAAATCCCTGGAGGCGGGTCCTTGCGATATCGGTCGGGATGCACGAAGGGATGACATGCATCGAAGTCAGGGCCGAGAGTTTCCTCTGGCACCAGGTCCGGTGCATGGCTTCGGCACTTGCTGCGGTGGGCTCAGGTGACGAGGAGGAATCCTTCATCAGGGATCTTCTCGGAGCCGCTGCCGAAAGGCCGCTCCAGCCCGCGCCTGCAGAAGGACTGATCCTCTGGGAAACCGACTGCGGGTTATGCTGGCAGCCCCTTGCGACCGGCGAACGGAGCAGGGAATTTCTCGATCACCTGAACCGGCACTATTCCCTTATGGGCAGGATCTGCACGACGCTCCTTTCTCCATCCCCCGAATGATAAGCGGGACAATTTAGCAAGCCTTTTTTACCGGGGTATGAAACTAACATACTCAGGTAAACGTATGGCAGTCATCAAGAGCGTTGAAATAATGTCGTGGGCGAAGATCCACGCCCTCTTTGGTATCGTGATCGGACTCGTGTACGGCGTTATCTTTGGTGTCGTGTTCACGGCCGCAGGAGTTGGCCTGGGACGCGGCGGCATGACGGCGTTTGGGATCGCATCGGTGGTTATCTTCCCGATCGTCTTCGGCATCATGGCATTTATCGCCGGCGCGATCATGGCCTTCCTCTACAACCTCTTCGCAAGCAAGATCGGCGGGATACAGATCGAACTCGCCTGAAGATAAGGGCAGAATCAGGTTACTTTTTTTCCGGGTCGAAGGTCTCTTCTATCCACGCGGAGATCTCGTCCCTTACCCTGCGATACCTGTCGAGAACGTCCGCGTCGGTACTGAAATGAGGGTCGCAGAATCCCCGGTGCATTTGCTTTTTTGCGCCGGCGATGACAGGACATGCCTCGCGGGCATGGTCGCAGAGTGTCACCGCGACGTCGAATGTCCGTTCTTCCAGCTGCTCAAGCGTTTTTGAATAGTGCTTCGATATGTCGATTCCTGTCTCCTGCATGACCTCTACCGCGCGGGGGCTCAACCGTGAGAGCCGGGTCCCTGCGCTGAAGACCTCGTAATGATTCCCGAATTTTGCCCGGAGCAATCCCTCTGCCATCTGGGAACGGGCAGCGTTCGCGGTGCAGACGAAAAGGATCCTTTGTTTCCTCGTCATGGTGGCTGCACGATGTGGAAGATTGTAGTTGAAATGGTTTTGGATCTGAAGGGGAGCCCGCACCGGAATTCAGGAACAAAAATGGGAAATGGTTTACGGGGTTGCAGCGGTGGCGTTGCCCGGCTTGCACCCCTCGCCCCGGAAGAGCGCCCACTCCTCGCAGCTGGTGCTGTTGGGGAAGGTGCACATGCCGTATTCGCTGCCGTCCGCATTCTTCTTAATCTCGGTAGTCCCGCCTATCTTATCGCAATTTACCGATGCAGGATTGGCGATCCCGGCAGACACCGGGGCAGTTGCATTTGCCGGAGTGTAGGCCTTGCACCCCTCACCCCGGAAGAGCGCCCACTCTTCGCAGCTCGTCCCGTTCGGGAACGTGCACATGCCGTACTCGTTTCCCGAATCGTCCTTTCTGATCTCCGTGGTGCCGCCGACCGTGCCACAGTTGACCGATGCCGGGTTTGCCATGGACTGCATTACGGCCGGGCTCGCCTGCGTTACGGGCGCGGTAGTCTGTGGCTCCGACGTAGTCGCTGCGGGGGCAGCCTGCTGCTGGGTACATCCCGTGGCAAGGATTGCTGCCACCAGGAAAATACCGAGAATAACAAGGATCTGGTTTCTGGTCATAGTTGGATCAGATGTGGTTTGTGGGAGGGCAGATAAAAAAGATGGCATTTCCGTGCCGGAGGCGTTTGCCGGCTGAACCGTTATTCCGTGGCCCGTTTCATCGAAGAAATAAACTTCGCGAGTTCGCGATCCATCTCAGCGGGATCGGCGAGGTTTTCTTCGATAAGGGAAACAATCGCGCTTCCGACGATAATGCCGTCAGCGCCGGCAGCGGCGCATGTCCGGGCGTGGCGCGGGTTCGAGATACCGAACCCGAGCGCGAGCGGGAGTGCCGTGTACCCGCGGACGCGTGCGAGGAGATCGAGCGCGACCGGGGAGATCTCGTCGCGCACGCCGGTGACACCAAGGGCCGCCACAAGGTAGAGATACCCCCGCGCCCGTGCCGCGATCTTCCGGATGCGGGTGTCCGATGTTGTGGGCGCGATGAGAAAGATCTGGTCGATCGCGTACCGTGTGGCAATGTCCGTTACTTCTTCGGATTCCTCGACCGGCATATCGGCAATCAGGATCCCGTCAGCGCCGGCGCTGGCGGCCTCGCGGTAAAACCGGTCGATCCCCCGGCGATGGACCGTGTTATAGTATGCCAGGAGAACGATCGGCCTCTCCGTGCCCTTACGGAGCTCCCGGACGATCTCAAAGACTGTCGACGGCGTTGTACCGGAGGCCAGCGAACGCTCGTCGGCCTTCTGGATCACCGGGCCGTCCGCCACGGGATCGGAGAACGGGACGCCCAGTTCGAGGATATCCGCCCCAGCGTCGAGGATTGCCTTCCCGATCCGGATACTGCCGGCCAGGTCCGGGTCCCCGGCAACCGCAAACCCGATGAACGCGGGGCCCTTCCGGTTCTCAAAAACCGCAGCTATCCTGCTCATGGTGCGCTTCCGGTCATCCGTGCAACCTCGCTCACGTCCTTGTCCCCCCGGCCCGAGAGGTTGATGACTACAACATCGTCTTTGTCGAACCTTCCCGCGTTCTTCATCACGTACGCGACCGCGTGGGCGGATTCGAGCGCGGGAATTATCCCCTCCATACGGGAGAGGAAGACAAAAGCTTCCAGTACATCCGGGTCGTCCGCCGCGGCATAAGTGACACGGCCGCTGTCCCGGAGCATCGCGTGTTCCGGCCCTACGCCCGGATAATCAAGGCCTGCAGAAATGCTGTGGGTGGGGAGTACCTGGCCGTCCTCATCCTGGAGCAGGTACGAAAGCGTCCCGTGGAGCACGCCCTCCTCCCCTGCACAGAGCGTCGCGGCGTGCTCGCCGGTCTCTACCCCTTTCCCCCCGGCCTCGACGCCTATAAGCTCGACATCGTCATCGAGGAAGGGATAAAAGATCCCGATCGCATTCGAACCCCCGCCGACGCAGGCGACAATGGCGTCCGGGAGTTTCCCCTCCTTTTTCCGGATCTGGCGGCGGGTCTCCCTCCCGATGACTGACTGGAAGTCCCGTACCATCCGGGGGTACGGGTGAGGGCCTACGACCGATCCGATCAGGTAGTACGTATCCTCCACGTTCGCCACCCAGTCGCGGAGCGCCTCGTTGATGGCGTCCTTGAGTGTCCGGGTCCCGGATTTTACCGGGATTACTTTTGCCCCCATCAGTTCCATCCGGAACACGTTCAGCGCCTGCCTGCGGGTATCCGTCTCCCCCATGTACACCTCGACCGGCATCCCGAGGGCGGCCCCGACGATGGCAGTAGCCACGCCGTGCTGCCCGGCGCCTGTCTCGGCGATCAGGCGCTTCTTGCCCATATGTTTTGCAAGGAGGGCCTGGCCGATCGTGTTGTTCAGCTTGTGGGATCCCCCGTGCACGAGGTCTTCGCGTTTCAGGTATATCCTGCACCCGAGCTCACGGGACATGTTTTTGCAGAACGTCAGCGGTGTCGCACGGCCGGCATACTCTGACTGCATCGATGCAAGGTCGCGGACGAATTTTTTATCCCCGGCTGTCTTCCCGTACGCCTCATCGAGCCCGATGAGCGCGCTCATCAGGGTCTCCGAAACGTACTGCCCGCCATATCTGCCGTATCTTCCCTTTGTTCCCATTTCAGGTTCTCCTGCACGCGGCGATGAACGCCCTGACCTTTTCCGGATCCTTTACACCCGGAGACTGTTCGACACCGCTTGCAACATCGACCGCATACGGGCGTACGTCCCGGGCAGCCTGTACGACATTTTCCGGGGTGAGGCCCCCAGCAAGGATGACTGGAACTTTGGACCGCCGGACTGCGTCGCGTGCATACCCGGGTTCGAACTCCCGGCCCTTCCCGTGGCTGTCGTCGACGATGATGGCGTCGCAGTCATCGGGAAGGGGGTCGCCCCTCCCGATAAC
>DASPUR010000146.1:0-8273 GCA_035622795.1 Methanoregula sp.
CGGGACTCCGGGCAAAAACGAAAATATTCCCGCCGGGAGACAGGAATTTTTCTCTCTGCAGGGATATATCTCCAAATTTATATGGTTCGTGGTTCCAAAGGTTCGTTATGACAACTCCGGAAGAGAAAGAATACCGGCACCGCCACGGGAGGTTTTATTTTATCCTGGCAGGAGTTCTGATCGGTCTTGGCGCCGGGTTAATTGCGGGATATGCGGCGGCAGGGGTACTCATCGGGCTCGGGCTCGGGTTCCTGGCATCGGGGATTTTCCGCCCTTCAGCAGAGCCCGCGGAATCACCGGTGCCCTGCTGCCGGGGAGGGGGCCGGTGGATGTCCGTTGTTATCGGGCTGTTCTTTGTCCTCATCGGCGCAGCACTCGTCTGGGCTCCGGCAAACTTCTGGATATATATCTGGCCATACGGCGTCGGGGTTCTGCTGATTCTGGTCGGACTATCCTTTATCGCAAAGATGGCGTTGCGATCGGGCTAGGATCTTTTTTGCCCAGAGTGAGCCGTTCTCTGCTTACTCTATTCCTGCTTACCGGATGATCCGGTATCCGGCACCGGTCAGCACGCGTCCGACATGCTCTTCCCAGAGATATTCGTCATGTATCGCGGCCGGTTCAACCATAGTTTTCCACAGGGTGTTCAACCGGGGGTCGTCCGAGACAAAATACCTGGTACTGTCCATGACCCGGCCGAGCTTCCTTCCCGTGGAATCCAGCACGAGGATTCGGAAACAGGCGTACTGCCTGCAGAGATCCGGGCGGGACCGGTGGACCGTGCAGGCGAAAAGCCCTTCCGGGTTTCTTCGGAGGAACGGGCATGCGAGCGACGGGGAACCTGTCCTTTGGGACCGGAAAAGATCCTGTTTATCGGGGTCCAGGATGACGACCCGGTCCTCTCCGGTAACCGAGAACCAGATCCGGAATTCATCCGGCCCGGTCTGTTCGCGGATCCGGATGATCTCGCCCATGGTGCTGCAGCAATCACCGCACTGCCGGCAGGAAAAGGACATCTCTTTACCATTCCGTTTTGCCTGCGAAGAGATAAGCCCCCGGATCCGGATCAGAGTACCGGACGCCTGGGGAGAACTGCATTAACTTACCGGAACAGATCTGCAGAAAAGAGATTGTTGACGGTGAATCAGATCCGGGCAAGGTCGAAGACTGCTTCCCGGACCAGTTTACCGTCCCAGAAAAGATCGTCGTTGGTGAAGAACCGGAGATCCCGGTGTCCACGTGATAGCAGGATGACCGGCGGCTCGAGTGCGGTGCAGCCCCGGTTTCTCAGTTCCTGTACTACTCCGGGTTGCCGGATATCGACTTCCCGGTACGGGATCCCCTGTTCCTCGAGAGCTTCCTTGAGCTCTTCGCTGAACGGGTCCTTCCTCGAACAGACGATCAGTTCAGGCATTGTCCTGGCTCCGTTATTGCAGGCGTGGCATTCTTAGGGTGCATGGATGAGGTTCGTGTGCGTCTCCATCAACCAGCCCGGTGCGGCTGGTCCATGGATTAAGAAAAACAGGATTGCCGGCGATATAAATTACCATAATATGGCAGGTTCTTTCTCTGGATGGCGCCGGTTCAAGGGATGAACCCCGAATCCGGGTTAATCACGGGTGAATTCTCCATTGAGCGCGGGCTTTTTCCGGCACCCGGGATGGTCTTTTACCCTTGGAGGGAGAAGGAAGTACGATGGACAAGATCCCGCTCGAGACTGCCAGCGATGATTCCCCGGTACAGTTCCGGGACTGCTTCTCGGTCCGGTACATCCTCTCTGCGGCCCTGCTCTGCCGGCTCGGGTATTCCCTGGAGAAGAGCTGTCGCGAAACAATCCCGGTTCCGCCGGAATCCGTACTCAGGCACGAAGCGTTTATCCTTAACTCTGTCCTGTCGTCGGTCGCATTCCTTGAATCCACGATTAACGAGCTCTACGCCGATGCTTCCGATGAGTCCTGTCTCTTCATGGAGGAAGATGAAGGGTCCCCGCTCAGGCTCATCGCGAACCGGTGGAAGAACGGAAAGAATTTCGACCGGGCACCGGTGCTCTACAAGTACCAGAGAATCCTCGAGATAACGGAAAGGCCGTTGTTCGACGATCGCGAACCTGCGTATGGCAATGTCCGGGAACTCGTCGCTATCCGCAACTACCTGATGCATTACAAGCGCGAGTGGGTCCCCGTTAACCGGGGAGGCCTTTCAGGAGAACACGACCCGACGACCGCAGAAAAATTTGAGCAGTCCCTCAAAACCAAATTCGCACCCAACCCCTTCGCCCACCGGAACAGCCCGTTCTTTCCCGATAAATGCCTCGGCCACGGGTGTGCGGAATGGGCGATTGTCAACAGCGTTGTCTTCGTGGATGAATTTTTCCGGCGTCTCGGCATGAACCCGCCCTACGATGCTGTCCGCGAGGAGTTGGGGACACGGTGAAATTCTTTTATTAATAGGAATCTTTGAGTTCTCTCAAATCTTTTAGGTGACTTTTACAAAGATAGTAAATCATATCAACAGTTTCCTGAAGAATGGATATCTCTCCAACGACGATATTTTCTACATAATTTATTTTTACGATTTCGGATCGACAAAATATGGTTTTTTATCCTGTACATAATGACCATATTCGCCACGTTGAAGGCGATAGTCCCCCCTTGCGCCACCCTGCCCCCCAGCCAGGGGGCGGGGGCGCGAAAGCGATGCCTCCGCATTACCTGTCATCAAAAATTCCGCGGAATTGCGTAGGGAAATAGGGGCAATCGCAATGCGCAGGGGTGGGTGAAGGGAGGGGACAGGCACTGTCCCCTCCATTCTCAAAAAAAATACGGGAAAAACCGTTATTTTTTCTTCGGTTTCTTTTTCCGGACCGGTGCGTCTTTTGCCATCGACATCAGGTCGATGATATAGCTGCCTTCCTTCCCGACGCTCACGATCCGTTCGTCGGTCTTTGCCATCTTCTCGAGGTTCAGCTCGTAGGATCCCGGGGATACGATCCGGATCGTCTCGACCCGGTCGAACATCTCCACCTCTTTCTTCTTTACGGGTTCGACGACTTCAAGGACTTCCTCGTGTGTCTCGTCGGCGATCTCGTCAATGGTCTTCTCCTCGAGTACGTCCTTGTTGATCTCCGCTTCCTTCACGTAGAGGAATTTCTTGTTGCCGCAGCTTGCGCATCCCTTGAGGATCTCGGTCGACCCGTCCTTGTATTCCCTCCCGCATTTCGTACACTTGTGCGGCATCTTTCTTCACCCGAAGAGCTGGAGCATGGTGTTGTAGAGGTCCTCGACATTTCTCCCCTCGAGCCCGGAGATTGCGACCACAGGGTGCTGGGGAAAGGCGCTCCGGATCCTTCCCGGTGCGGCGTCGGGGAGGTCGATCTTGTTTGCCACGATGATGACGGGGAGGTTGCGGCTCTCGATGATCCCGATCATCATGATGTTGACCTGCATGAAGGGGTCGAGGGTGGAATCGAGCATGTAGATCACGCCATCGATATCCTCGCGGAGCCAGTGCATGGCTTCGGCTACGCCCTCGGTCGCTTCCCGGGCCCGGATGATCGCCTCGTCTTTCTCCATGCCGAATTCGAGGAACTCGTGGTAGTCGATCTTGGTCGTGACGCCGGGAGTATCGACAATGTCCATGGTGAGCGTGCTGCCGTTGGCCCCGGAGATTATGATATCTTCCTTCTTCCGTGCCCTGCGGGTCTCGTGGGGGATCTCGCTCACGGGCCCGACTGCATCGCCGGTCCAGTCGCGGGCGATCCGGTTGGCGAGCGTGGTCTTCCCCGCATTCGGCGGACCGTAAATGCCGATCCGGGTCCGCTTCTTCTTAAAAAACATATTGAGAAAATTGGCAAACTTCTTTTTTGCCTTGCCATAGGTCTGGGTAAAAATCTTCAACGGGACACCCCCATTGCCGGGAATCGTAGCAGGTACAAGGAATTCACCATAATTCGTTAGTAATGTATAGAAACCGCTCTTTATTAGGTTTCTCGTACCGGCCGCCGTCGGCCTCCCGCAGCGGGTCCCTTGAAGCCTCCTGCCAAAAAGCGCAATTCTCCCCCGGAACAGCGCGCTCCCAATTGTTTTTATAGAGGCAGCGGGAGTATGCTAATTGTAATCACCAAGGCACTGATTTCAGGAGGTGACTCATGAAGAAGACTAGCGCAATCCGGTTTGAGACCAGGGTACCACTCAGCGAGGTGATGAGAAGCAACCCGACGATGATCGATGCAGGCGCGAGCGTCGCGAAAGCGGCACGGGCGATGTGCAATGAAGAGGTGGGGAGTGTCATTATCATGGAAGATGGCAGGCCCATCGGCATTGTCACCGAAGAGGACATCAACTGCAAAGTGGTGGCCAGGGATCTCAGGCCTAGTACGGTACAGGTAAACAAAATCATGAGCACGCCACTCATCACGGTGAGTGCGGACAAGACGGTAGGCGACGCAGCCCATATGATGGTGAAGCATAAGGTCCGGAGGCTCCCGGTGGTCGACACGGCCGACAGGGTTATCGGGATCGTGACGGTGCGGGACATCCTTACGGTGTCCAGCGAAGTGAACGATCTCATGGCGGACCTTATCGAGATCAACCGCGAGGAAGTCGTCGATATGGGCATGTGCAACCGCTGCAGCAAGATGTCCGATGATCTCAAGCGGGTGGACAACGTGATGCTCTGCACGCGTTGCCGCGAGGAGGAAAACCTGGCATGAGGTGCGCACAGGATTTCATGATCGATGTCCCTGTGCTGAAAGAGAGCGACCAGATAACAAAGGCCCGCCAGATACTGCGCGATGAAGGATTCCGTGAGGTCTATGTCACGGATGCAAAAAAAATCCTTCTCGGTTTCATCGACATAACCGATGGTCTGAGGGTAACCGCGACCAAGTCCAACATCACGGTCGAGGGGTTCATCAAGGATCCGGCCCGTGCCTCGCCCGGCGACCAGATCGAGACGGTTGCAAGAGCAATGAAGGAGGCGCGGACGGACAGTGCCGCGGTCGTCGATGGACAGGGGCATATCACCGGGGGCGTCCTGCTGGCCGACCTTTTCCCGGTCATCACCAGCCGGAACGAGCTCCGCGGTACTGTAGGGAAGGTCATGACCAGGAATGTTGTTACAGCCGATCCCGCAGATCCGATCGAGAAGATCTACCCGCTCATCGTAGAAAGCGGGTTCACTGCATTCCCGGTAGTAAAAAAACGGAGACTTGTCGGCCTCATATCGCGGCGTGACCTGATCAGTTCCCACCGTGTCCGGTCGGCTATCGTGCAGCATGCGAACCGTGAGATCGGGGACGTGATGACCAAGGACGTCATCACGATCTCTTCCGGGGACCATCTCAGTTCGGCGGCGGAACTGCTGGTGAGCCGGGACGTGAGCCGGTTGCCGGTTGTCGACGGTGACGAGCTGGTCGGGATCGTTGACCGGCACGATATACTCAAAGGCATGGCATAAACCATCCGGGTTTTAAAGAAACATGTGCGGAACCCGGCAAAAGAAAAGAAATTTTACAAGATCCCAGGAATCGTCAGGAGTGTGGTTATGCAAAAAAACGGGCGTGGCGTAAAACAGGGCGACAGGCTCCTCAAGATGCAGGGAAAACAGGACCGCGGTCCGGTGGAGTTCAAGACCCATATCGCGGAACAGGAAGGCGAGATCATGGCGGTTGCAACCCGCGACGTCGTCTCCGTCCCTCTTACCCAGAGTATCATCGGCGCCGTTACAACGATGACGAAATGCGGGTTCCGCAGGCTTCCCGTGACAGATCCGGGCACGCACAAGCTGCGGGGGATCATCACTTCCGGTGACGTGATTAATTTCATGGGCGGGGGGGACAAGTACAAGCTCGTCCAGGTCAGGCACGGCGGCAACCTCATCGCTGCGCTGAACGAGAACGTCCGCACCATCATGACCCAGCAGCTCTCCACCCTTCCCCACACTGCCCACGTCAGGGACGCAGTCGAAGCGATCATTACGAGAAAGATCGGGGGGCTGCCGGTCGTCGATGACGACGGTGTGGTAGCCGGCATGGTGACCGAACGCGATGTCCTGCGCCTCCTCGCAGCGGAGCACAGCCCGCTGAACATCGAGGACGTCATGACCTCCGATCTCCGGGTGACCCATCCGGAGAGCGCGATATCTACCGTCACGCATGATATGACAAGGTACAGGTTCCGGAGGCTTCCGGTTGTGAGCGACGATGTCCTGTTCGGGATCATTACCGCGACCGACATCATGCGGTATCTCGGGACCGGGGAGGTCTTTACGCGGATTACCACCGGCGATATCGGCGAGGTTATGGCTTTGCCGGTAAGGACACTGATCTCGGGGGACCTGTTCACTGCGCAGCCGGGAAACTGCATCAACAATGCAGCACGGGAGATGCTTGACCGTAACATCGGTGCATTGCCGGTCATCGAAGATTCCCGGCTTATCGGCCTCGTCACCGAGTTCGACCTCGTGCGTGGGTTTGCAGCGGAGGGCTGGTGATGATCGCACGCGAAGTTATGAGCAGCCCGGTCTGGACCGTATCACCTGATGAGACGATCGCCCATGCCCGGAACCAGATGGTGAAGCACCATATTTCCCGCCTCCTGGTGATGGAGGAGGAAAAGCCGGCCGGGATCCTCACGAAAAAAGACATCGCGTTCCGGCTGAGGGAACCCGAGCCGGCGTGGAGGAGGCGCCCGATAGACCGCATCCCGGTCGGGGCATTTTTCACGCGTAACCTGCAGGAAGTTGCCCCGGAAACCCCTGTCCGGGAGATTGCCCGGCTGTTCATAAGCAGGGATATCTCCTCCGCACCGGCAACTGAGGACGGGGCGGTGCTCGGCATCGTGACCAAGACCGATCTGATGAAATCCCCCCTGTTCGGGCGCTCGACACTGCCCGTCAGGAGTGTGATGGAGGACGCAGTGGTACTTGACCGGTACCACTCGCTCGATCATGTGATCGAGATCATGACCGAAAAGAATGATAAGCTGGTAGTTGTTAACAATGACGGGACGCTTGCAGGCGTTATCACCGAGACGAACCTCGCCTTCCTCGACCCATCCAGCCGGAGACCGGGGACAGAAGAGAAAGACGTGGTATTTTTACGCAAGGAAGAACACGCAGGGAATAAGTTATACCGGTATGTACTCAGGACAACAATCATCGCTGAAGACGTGATGTCGCACCCCGCGGTCACGATCGGGCCGGATGCGCCGGTCTCAGACGCTGTTGCGGCAATGCGCGGGCACCGCGTCAACAGCCTTGTCGTTGTCGGAAAGGATGAGATCCTGGGAATAATCAAACGCGATGATATTATTCGGGAAGTGACGAAATGACAAAACAGTTTACTGTCAAAGACGTGATGGCAAAAGCGACGACAATATCCAAATCAGCAAAGATAACCGAGGCGCTCGACAAGATGCTTACTGAGGGGGCGGATCCCCTTATCGCACTGAACGGGAACTCCGTTGTCGGCACGGTGTCGCGGCAGGCCATTGCCCGGAAACTCGGCAGCAAACAGAACTCCGGTATCGCGCCCTCAGCAATCCATGTCGCGAGCGTAGTCGAACCTGAGTTTACGAGCGTGTACCCGGACGAGAGCATTAACGTTGTAGTCCCGCTCCTCCAGCGGTACAAGCTTGTCGTGGTCTACGACACCGATCACCGGCTGGTCGGACAGGTGGGCGCGACGGATCTCTTAAGGAAACTCAGGCCCGAGGCAGCTCTGGACACACTGATGGAAAAGGTTCTTACGATCGCGGCAGACGAGCGGGTCGTACATCTCCGGCGCAGGATGCTCGATGACAATATCCACCGGTTCGTGGTCAGCGAGAACGAGAAGATCACCGGTATCGTCACCGAGACCGACGTGGCGATTGCGCTGAGGAAGTTCCGGAAGCAGGTCGAGGACAACCACCAGGACCACCGGATCCGGAACCTGCTGGTCAAGGACATCATGAGCGTGCCCCTCATCTCGGTGGCAAAAACGGCGGGTATCGGCGAGGTTGCCGACCTGATGATAAAGAAGGGAATCAGTGCCGTACCGGTCCTCGAGAACGGCAAGGCAATTGGCGTAGTAACACGGACCTCGCTCGTGAATGCGCTGTAGGCCCCCCTTTCTTTTTTCAGGAAATTGTCTTCATCTCCCGGAGCTGAAGTTCAATCCGACCGCTCCGGGAAAACCGGAATTTCAGAGGGAAACAAGGAAGAACAACCCGACCGCGAAGCCAATCACGACAACAGCCCATCGTAACTGCGCGGGATCGATACGGCGGGAG